>JBKPPE010000024.1:0-4191 GCA_046733375.1 Acidobacteriota bacterium
GGCGGATACTCATTTTGATTTCTCCGAAGGTAAAGGCTGCGTCGCTACCGTTTTGGAAAACGGGGCGGCGATGTCGCCTGGGTTTGTGAGAACGCGCCGCAGTGACGCGTTAGAAGGTCCTTGGGACACGCGGCTTATACTCCGCGGGTCGCGCCCATGTCAACAGAATTTTCGTGCAAACCTCTTTTATTATTAGGGAAATGCAGGTTTGCATGAATTCACCGAATCCGATCGCACAAACGTTTGCAATCAGGTTCGTTAAATTATTAACGACTTCAAGCATAAT
Source organism: Acidobacteriota bacterium (assembly GCA_046733375.1). Lineage (GTDB taxonomy): Bacteria > Acidobacteriota > Blastocatellia > Pyrinomonadales > Pyrinomonadaceae > UBA11740. The sequence continues at coordinate 287 of JBKPPE010000024.1, forward strand.
GAATTAAAGCCAGGAAACATTTCAGCCAATGGAGCGAGCGGCATCGACTTTCGACGCGATCCACGTGTGGACGATTGGGCATTCGACGTTGCCAATGGATGAATTCATCGCACGCCTTCGGTCATTTGGTATTGAAACACTGGTCGACGTGCGCAGTTTTCCAGGTTCGCGTCGATATCCGCACTTCAATAGAGAGAATTTGCGCGTGTCATTAACTTCGGCGGGAATCGAGTACATCCACATGGCGGAGCTTGGGGGACGGAGGAAGATGAAGCCAGATTCACTTAATATGGCTTGGCGCAACGAATCATTTCGCGGCTATGCCGATTACATGGAGACAGAGGCGTTTCGTGAAGGCATTGACCGACTAACGGAGCTCGCGCAGAAGCAGCGGACCGCAATCATGTGTGCCGAAGCGGTGTGGTGGCGGTGTCACCGAAGTTTGATTTCGGATTATTTGAAAGTGGCAGGTGTCACGGTCACCCACATCCTCGGCGTAGAAAAATCCGAAGAGCATCCGTTCACGAGCGCGGCGCAAATCGTTAAGGGCAAGTTGTCATATCGGGGCGTTTTGGAATCGCCAGAGTGATGTTTGATAATGATTGAAATTCAACAGTCCATGAAGACCAGATGGCGGAACATGAAACAGTCAAACGCTGCGAGCGCTGTGATCGAATCACCGATCATGTGATTGAGTTCATCGGACCGGACAGCGCCCAACACTTCTTTTGTTGGGAGTGCGTTGAGCGCCACGAGAAAAGATTCAACCACAAACCAGGTTGGCGACGAGCGCATCGGACGCGCAGATACGTTCCCTCAGAGCCGCCTGCGCAATCCTGAGATCAGCACCGATGTAAGCGATGCTCAGTGCTGATGTTGCTGGTTCGCTCCCATTCGCGACCGTCTCGCTCTAATAACTCAAAAGCTTCCTGCGGGCCCCAGCTGCCCGCAGCATAGTTGGGAAATTTTGGAGCGGTTTCCTGGGCCCACGCCTTTTGGATTGGATCGACGACGGCCCATCCGGCTTCTACCTGATCCGCGCGCTGAAACAGCGTCGCGTCGCCGACCATGCAATCATGCAGCAAGCGTTCGTAACCCGTGCTGGGCGTATTGCCGAAGTAGTCCCCGTAATCAAAATCCATGTCGACGGCGCCGATGTTCATGATCGAGCCGGGTACTTTTGCGCCAAAGCGTACGCTGATGCCTTCGTCTGGTTGAATGTGCAACACGAGACGATTGCGCGTGAGTTCTTCGACGCTTGTCTTGCGAAATAACACAAACGGCGGCCGCTTAAACTGAATCGCAATCTCAGTGTCGCGAGCCGCGAGGTGTTTCCCGGTGCGCAGATAAAAAGGCACGTCGGCCCAGCGCCAGTTGTCGATCTGCAGTTTCAGCGCGACGAACGTTTCCGTGCTCGAATCGCGCGCGACGTTCGGCTCTTCGCGATAACCTGGCACTTGCTTGCCGTCGATCTCGCCGGGACCGTACTGGCCGCGCACCGTTCGTTGCCCAGCTTCTTCGGGCGAAGGACATTGGATCGCGTGAAGAATCTTTGCCTGTTCGTCGCGCACTGCGTTGGGGGCAAACGAAATGGGCGGTTCCATGGCCGTCAGCGTCACGAGTTGCAAAAGGTGATTCGGCACCATATCGCGCAGCGCGCCGGCGCTTTCGTAATAAGCGCCGCGTAATTCGACGCCGACTTTCTCGGCGGCGGTAATTTGCACGCTGTCGATGTAGCGACGGTTCCAAATCGGTTCGAAGATGCCGTTGCCGAAACGAAACACCAAAATGTTCTGGACGGTTTCTTTGCCGAGATAGTGATCGATGCGATAGATCTGATCCTCGTCGAGAATCGATCCAATTTCCTGATTCAACTTTCGCGCTGATTCCAGATCGCGGCCGAATGGCTTTTCAATCACGACCCGTCGCCAGTGGTTCTCTTCTTCGCTTGTGAGTTGGACCCGGCCGAGCTGTTCTACGATTGGCGCAAAGAACTGCGGCGCCGCGGCGAGATAGAAGGCGTAGTTACCTTGTGTCTGATGATTCTGATCGAGTTCTTCAACGCGAGACTTTAACTGGGCGTACATCGCGTCGTCGTTGAAGTCGCCGGACATGTAATAAAGTTTCTCCTCGAGCCACTTCCATTCATCCGGATCGATTTCGTCGGTCGCGAACTCTTTCATGTCATCGCGCATGCGCGAGCGGAACTCTGCGTCAGACATGTCGGCGCGCGCGATGCCTAAAACTGCGAATTGATCGGAAAGGAGCTTGCTGTGTTTGAGATTGTAGAGTGCGGGAATCAGCTTGCGTTTTGTGAGATCACCGGCGGCGCCGAAGATTACCATCACGCAGGGCGGCGCGATGTGACTTTCCGGCTCTTGCGTCTGACTGGCCATATTTACTTTGGGCCGCTGCGGGGCTCAATGTGTCCACCAAATTTCTTGCGCATGGCGGAAAGAATCTTCTCGGCGAACGTGTGCTCTTGCCGCGAACGAAAACGCGTGTAGAGTGCGGCGCTCAAGACTTCCGCCGGCACCGCTTCTTCAAGGGCGGCTTGAATTGTCCAGCGGCCTTCGCCTGAGTCCTGAACAAAGCCGCTGTAGTTTTTCAGCTCAGGATCTTCCACGAGAGCGATCGCCGTTAGATCGAGCAGCCACGACGAGATCACACTGCCGCGACGCCAGACTTCAGCAATGTCCGCCACATTCAAATCGTAGCGAATGTCTTCCGGCAATTCTTCTGACTTTGCACTGTGGAAGATGTCGAAGCCCTCCGCGTACGCTTGCATCAGACCGTATTCAATACCGTTATGGACCATCTTGACGAAGTGACCGGCGCCTGACGTCCCGCAGTAGAGATAGCCGTCTTCGACTGTGCCGGTAAGATTTTCGCGACCGGGCGTGCGCGTGATGTTTCCACGTCCAGGCGCGAGCGTTTTGAAGATTGGATCCAGATGCTCGACGACTTCTTTCGGTCCGCCGATCATCATGCAGTAGCCGCGTTCCAGTCCCCACACACCGCCGCTCGTGCCCACATCGACGTAATCGATTCCTTTTTCGCGCAGCGCTTTCGAGCGGCGCACGTCGTCTTTGAAATAGGAATTGCCGCCGTCAATGATGATGTCACCCTGCTCAAGATGAGCGGCGAGCTCGCTTACCGTTTTCTCAGTCGCGTCGCCGGCCGGAACCATGATCCAGACGACGCGTGGTTTGTTGAGCTTCGCGATCAGATCATCAAGCGATGCCGCGCCCGCCGCTCCTTCGCCAGAGAGCTCCTGAACGCTCGCCGCATTCATGTCCCAAACGACGCCTTCGTGGCCGCCTCGCATCAAGCGGCGCACCATGTTCGCGCCCATCCGGCCGAGACCGATCATTCCCAGTTGCATATTGTTTCTCACTCAACTCTCTGTGTCTCTGTGAAATCTCTGTGCCTCTGTGGTTAAGGAGCTGTTGAGAAAATTCACCACAGAGTCACAGAGATCACACAGAGGCACAGAGCCGTCATTTCAATGCTTGCTTTATCGCCTCGGCAAGCTCGCCCAATCCGCCCGCAACATCTGCCCCCAAATGAATCCGCAACGCCCTTCGTCCGCGTTCCGCCAGCACTTCAAAATCACCGCGCGCTTGGGCTGCTTTCACCACGCCGAAACTGTACTTCTGATTTGGCACCGGCAAATCGTGCGCCTCGTCGCAAGTGATCTGCAAAAAGACTCCGCTGTTCGGCCCACCTTTATACGCCTGTCCGGTGGAATGCAAGAAGCGCGGACCGAATCCTAGACAGGTTGCCACACGCTTCCCGTCGCGAACAGCGTGTCTAGCCGTTTGGAGAAGTTGCGCATGCTTGTCATTCATCTCGACGTACGCGAGCAGGGCAAAGTAGTCATTCGGCTTCAATCGATCAAGATG
>JBKPPE010000025.1:0-6741 GCA_046733375.1 Acidobacteriota bacterium
GAGCAAACAGAACCAATGTTCCGAGAGGCGGCAACAATCCGGCACTCACCAGTACCGGCACGTAGGAAAAATGATCGACCATCCAGCCCGTGCCCAGCACAAAAATCATCGAGCCAATACCCGCTCCGGTTCCACCTAAACCTGCGACCGATGCCACGGCTTTATCCGGAAAAAAATCACTCGGCAGGGTCTGCACGTTATTAATCCAAACTTGAAATCCGAAGAGCACTATTCCAATCAGCGCCAATGCCATCATCGCGCTCTGCGCGAAGGCGGCAAGGATTCCCGCCGGCATTAACATCGCCGCGATCAGAATGACGAACTTGCGCGCGCGATCGACTGACCAGCCACGTTTGATCAGATGTCCCGACAGCCATCCACCGGAAAGACTGCCCGCGTCCGCAGCCACGTACGGGACCCAGGCGAACAGTCCGATCTTCGCCAGTGAAAAGCCTCGTGCGTCAGCCAGATATTTCGGCAGCCAACTAATGTAAAGCCACCAAACCGGATCGGTCAGAAATCGCGACAAGACGATAGCCCAAACCTGGCGGTAGCGCAGGAGGTCTCGCCATCTCAGCGGAATATTCAGAGCCGTCGCGCCGTTAGGTTGGTCCGCACGAATTAGTTTGCGCTCACTTTCGCTAAGCCATTTATGTCGAGCCGGTGACTGATAGAGCAAGAGCCAGAGCGCCAGCCAGAAAAACCCCAGCATGCCGGTGACGATGAAAGTAGTTCGCCACCCATACGCCAGACTCAGCGAAACAATTAGCGGCGGCGCAATGACTGAGCCGATCGCAGCGCCGCTATTGAAGATCGCCATGCCGAAGGCGCGCTCGCGGACGGGAAACCACTCAGCCACGGTCTTTGCAGCGCCGGGCCAGTTTCCTGCTTCGCCAAGCCCAAGCACGAAACGAAATGCGCTGAAACTGGCCAGGCCACGCGCCAACGCGTGGGCCATTGCGGCGACTGACCACAGGAGAATTGAGCACACGAAACCGATTTTCGTGCCGACACGGTCATAGAGTTTTCCTGAAAGTCCCTGACTGATCGTGTAAGCCAGCAAGAACCAGGCAAGGATGCTGCCGTATTCAGTGTTGCTAAGCCCGAGGTCTTTCGTGATTGCTGGAGCGAGAACTGAAATCGTCAGCCGATCGATGTAATTGATCAGCGTGGCAAGAAAGATGAGGCCGACGATCCACCAGCGCAGCCCTCGGAGCTTGAACCCAGGCTCGGTCGCGGTCGCTTCAAGTGATGGTGCATCCAGCATGTTCCGCGTCATTCAACCCCGCCGGAGAAACTACAGGGAAAGTCTACCGATTATGTTGCGTGAGATTGTGGTGAGCTATGGAGGAGCGGAGTGTGCCGCAATCGAGCACACTCTGCTCCTCCGAAACCGCCAGGGAAATTTCTCAGAAGGTAAACCGCACGCCAAACTGCAGCTTGCGCATCGGGGCAGCCGAAGTGATAACGCCGAAGGTGGCGGATGTCGATCCCGCAGCCGGAACGGAGTTGCCCGGCTGTCCGAGATTCACCAGGTTGAAAACATTAGTACCCTCAGCACGGAAGGTGACTTTGTATCTTTCACCAAAATGAAAGTCACGAGAGATAGCCAGATCAACGACATGATAACCCGGGCCGTAAAGAAGGTTACGGGCCGAGTTGCCATCAGTGGCCACGCCAGTCACGACCTTATTCTGCGTAAAGGCTGCCGTATTGAACCACATCGCCGCCGTCGGATGGTCGAGATGTGGATCGCCGATCAACTGTGCACGGTCCGTGCCGACACCATCAAGGTTGGCGTCGACGTTGCCGTTAGTCACAGTGAACGGAAGGCCGCTGCGTAACTTGATGATCGGCGAGATGCTCCAGCCGTTGATAAGCCCACGTGCGAATCGATTTTTGCCCGAGTAGAAGTCAGGCGTGAAGTTCAAGCTCATGCTGAACACGTGTCGCTGGTCGGTGTCGCCTGCGCCCTTATCTTCAGATAGCTTGCTATAGTTCTGTGCCAACCCCTGAGTCGTGCTGTTGTAAAGCTGTACACCGCTCAGGGTCTTGCTAAAGGTGTAGAAGGCGTTAAACGAAACGTGGTGGTTCATGCGCATGGCGGCCGTAAGCTGCATACCATGGTAATTCGCACTCTGGTCCGATTGAAGGAGCAGTACCGCACCGAACAGCGGGTTAGGCCGACGTGAAAGTATGTTTGCTCCGGCACTAGTGGCAGTCGGCGTCAGGACCGGGTAATTGATGTCACGAGCAAACGGCAAGTCGCGGCTCTCCGTCCCAACGTACGCCGCGCCGACGACCAGATCTTTAGTGACCTGACGCTGCAAAGAGACGTTCATCTGATACGTGCGCGGCCACTTGAAATCGGACGCCACCGGGAAGAGGCCGCCACCGGTGGTGAATGTCCCCTTATACGGGAACGGATTACCGCCCACGAAGGCGTTGTAGGGATTGACCAGTGTCGCTCCCAGAGGCACGCCGGCCGCATTTGTCTTTTGATTGATGTTGGTAAAGGTCAATCGCGTGGAGAACGGCTGGAAGTTAGTCATGGTGTTCCACTCGTTGCCTGAGATGCTGCCGTAAAATATGCCGAACCCACCACGGAGCGACATCTTTCCATCGCCGAAGATGTCCCAAGCAAAGCCGAGCCGGGGTGAAAAATGGGTGTAACTAGTCGGGATGCCACCCCTTTCCACACCTGGGTCACCGTAAAACAGCGCCCCCACCGGAGCCAACGGGTTGACGATAGACTTCTGGCCGGGACCATAGTTGACGACGCGGTTGTACGGGTCGGTGGGTGGCGTCTGAATGTCATATCGCAGACCGAGGTTTAGGGTCAGGTTCGGGCGCACGCGGTAATCATCCTGCACGAAGCCTGCCGTATACCAGCTATTGGTGTAGCCCGTCACGGGAGCGTCCTGCGAGACCGCGCTGGGTATGCCGAGCAAGAAGTCCGCATATGCGTTACCCGCCGCGGCTGTTACACCTCCTCCAGCCACTCTTGCCGTTGCGCCCGCGTTGAAAGTGAAAACTCCGTAGTTATTAAGCAGCGTCTGCTGGATGTCCTTGTTGAGCGAAACTTCTCCGCCCAACTTAAGTGAGTGATTGCCCGTGATCCAACTGAAAACGTCTCGGACGGAATAAAAGTTAGTGCCGGCCGTCGGTCCGCCGATTTGTTGTCCCAACGTAAAATATCCCGTGACGGTAATTTGCGGTAAGTTCGGCGTACCCTGAATTGTGAACATTGAACCCAAATCAGTAAGCGAGGTCGCGGGGCTGTTAATGCGGCCGCCAAAATTCCTGGAGAACGTCAGCCAGACCTGGTTGACTTTATCTGAGCCGATGACCCAAACATCGCTGGCGTTGACACTATGCTGTCGCCACGTGGAATCCTGGACGCTCCAGGGCACGTTGGGACTGCCCGCCTTAGTCGTGCTGGTTCCTCCGGTATTAAAGTAACTGACGCTCAAACGGTGAGCCGCGTTGAGTTGGTAGTCTACCTTTCCCAGATACTCGTCGAAGTTATAAGGAGTGGGAATATTGCCCTGCCATCCCGCGTTGCCGTTCGAAAGGGCAACGTTGGAAAGAGGGATGTAGTTGTCGATGATCTTCCTTGCGACCGGATCAATTCGGTTAGGGCAAATTACATTGGTCACCCCGTTGCAAACGAAGGGCCCGTTAGTGGCGGGATCAGTCGGTTTGGTTGCAGACGCAGTAAAATTGCCAGCGCGTTCCAAGGCGGTGGGAACGCGGGCGCCGCTCAGGAATGTGCTAGTCGCCTGACGCAGTCCCGAGTAGGAGAAGAAGAAAAACGCCTTGTCTTGTTTGATGGGGCCGCCGATGGTGGCGCCAAACTGGTTGCGATGAAAGGGCGCACGTGCAAGTTGAGAGCCCCAGTCGTTGGCATTGAACACGGTGTTGCGCACGAACTCGAAGAGCGACCCGTGAAACTTGTTGGTGCCGTTCTTGGTGATCACGTTGATGATGCCGCTCGCATAACGACCATACTCCGCGTTGTAGCTGTTTGTCTGAACTTTGAACTCTTGAATGGCATCGGGATTGGGAAGGATGTTCCCGGTGTTGCGCAAGTTGGTCATGTTTATGCCGCCGTCCAGATAGTAGTTCACTGAGCCGGTGCCGCCGTCGGTACCGCCATTAATCAGTGTTCGCTGTTCCGGATAACCAAGGATGAACGTACTTGTTCCGGTGGAAGCGGTCGATACGCCGTTGTTATTCGATTGCACGCCAGGAGTCAGATCCAGCAGCGTGAAAACATTGCGCTCGACCAGCGGCAGGCTATTGATTTCGGCTGCCTGAATCGTGCGCGACACCTCAGAAGTAGTGGTATTCACTGCTTGCGCTGACGAGTCGCCGATCGTCACCGTCTCGGTCACTTGTCCCACGCTGAGCGAGATGTCCACGCGCGCGGTGTCGTTGACTTGCAAGACAATGTCGTTCAGCAATGCCTTCTTGAAGCCGGAGTAGCTGACTTCGATGCTGTATTTTCCGACGGGCAAGAATTCCAGCCGGTAAGCGCCTTCTTCGCCGGACGTCGTGCTGCGCGTGAGACCGGTCTCAATGTTGCGCGCGGTGACTTGTGCGCCGACCACATTCGCGCCCCCTGAATCAGTCACGTTACCGACGACCGTGGCCGTAGTGACTTGCCCGGCCACTATCACTGGAATGGCAAGGAACAATGCGATTACGGCAAATTGAATCAATCGCGAACCAGCGTGTCTCTGTCTAAACATGTCAGCTACCTCCAAATCAGAATTCGAGAGTCCCAATGCAACGCTTCTTGGCTGTTTGAAAAGTGCCAGCCCTTGCTCGCTTCTGTCCGGTAAAGACTAGTTGATCCTCATGCAACTCGAGGCGCCGCGAAGGTCGGCGCTGCAATCAGCGCTGCCGCACCACGCAGACGCGGATACTGCTGAGTGGATCCGATTTTGAGCGGTGTGTGTCCGCCCTTTTCAGTTAAGGCCCGCGCCGCCAATCCGCGTGTAACCGCCGGTTGGATCAAGTCCCAGGCCTCCGTTATTTCACCGTCGAGATAAATGCACTCAGGATTAATGACGTTCACGATTGTACCTAGTCCCAGGCCCAGAAAGTGTCCCGTCGCTTCGATCGCCGCTGTCGCTTTTCTGTCTCCGCCACGTGCGCGCGCGATTAACTGAGGAACCGCAAACGAACCCTTCTTGGCGTCACGAAGTTTCTTTGGACTGAGTTTGTACAAATCCCAACCAAAATAGCGAGAAAGGGTCGCGAGGTTCGAGATATACGCTTCCCAGCAACCAGTAGCGCCGCACATGCAACGCGGCCCATCCAAATTGAGCGGCACGTGGGCAAACTCGCCGGCAATGTGATCGCTACCGCGCAGAAGTTCGCCATTCACAACGACGCCCACACCAACGCCGTCAGATACCCCAACGTAGACGAAGTTTTGGGGGCGCGCCGCTTCGCCGTGCTCCAGCCACAGCAGTGCGAGCGTGCAAGCGCGTCCAGAGTTTTCGATCTCGACCGGTAATCCGGTGGCGACGACAAGTGGATTGCGCAGATCCACATCTCGCCATCCCAACGCCGGTGCATTCAAAACGCGTCCCGTGCGTTGGTCCACCATGCCAGGAATCGCGACACCCACGCCCTCAATTCCCTCGGTGACTCCGTGAGTTTTCAGCATCCGGCGAATGCGATCGCGCAGGTCCCGCACAAATTCGGTTATCGAAAAAATTGTGTCGTAAGCTTCTACCGCAAGCTGCCGTCCGGAAAAGTCGCAAATCATCACATACGTCTTGCTGAACCGCACATCGACGGCGACAACCAGGCGATCGTGACTCTTAATGTGAAGCAAGGTTGGCTTACGGCCGAACGCTGCTTCACCGGTGGTACCTTCGTAGATCAAATCCTGGTTGAGCAGTTCCTGAACCAACACACCAGCAACGCCGCGCGTCACGTTCATGCGCCGCGCCAACTCGGCACGCGAGATCGGCTGATGTTCGTGAATAACATTGAGAGCGATGCGACGATTGATGTCTCGCGACGTGGATCGCGTCGCAACCCGGAAGTCTCTAGTATTTATTTTGCGCACAGCTTCGAACGAGCTACTTTGTACAGACTGCGTACAATATGGCTACAGGCCCGCCCTGTCAAGACTTTTTTAGGCCATATGCAATTTTTATTTTGGATCGGAGGGCGAGGTGAAGTCAGCGCCTTAGCTCACGATTGAGCCGTTCAACCGGCCACGTCCACCGCCACACCTGAAGGAGGGTTCTCACCTGAGATCTTCTGCAAGACTCCGAGCAGAGTTTCCACGTCCACCGGTTTCGTTAAGTGCGCCACAAAACCTTCCTTACGTGCTCGCGCGACATCTTCCGGCCGTGCCCATCCCGTAAGTGCGACCACGGCCACTTCTTCCTTGCCCGGCAGCGCGCGCAGCTTCCGCACAAATTCGAATCCATTCATTCCCGGCATTGAGATATCAGAAAGGATCACATTGAAGTCTCCGCCATCGGCAATGCTCAGTCCCTCGGCTCCACTGTTTGCAGTCACTACCGTTGCGCCACTCATCTCCAGCAGATGCCTCAGCAGGAAGGTGGTGTCGGCGTCATCATCGACGACCAATGCCGCGAATTGGTCCAATCCGCCGGCGGCGAGACTCTTCGTGTCATTCTTTCTGGCGGTCTCGATCTTTGCGGCAAGCCGTACTATGAAACGCGATCCTTTCCCGCGGCCGTCTGAATG
>JBKPPE010000026.1:0-5350 GCA_046733375.1 Acidobacteriota bacterium
ACTTTGACGTGCGGCACACGTCCAATTTCAGCGCCGTTTATGATCTGCCTTTCGGCCGTGGCAAGCGATACAACTTCGGTGATGTTGGAAACGCGATTCTTGGCAATTGGCAAGTGGGCACAATCTTTAACGCGCGCTCGGGTGTGCCACTTGAAATTGGAATCGTGCGGCCTGACGTAGTGATGCAGTGCGCGAACACGGCCGGTTGCGGCGGCTTGCCAAACGGTTTCGTCGCGCAATTGCCTGGCACGATCAACGCCACGAATCCTTTGCCGGCAGGTTTCATCGCGGTCGTTAACACGCCGGGCGGTGGCGCGTCGCGCAACGTACGCCGGCCGAATTTGATCGCCGGAGTTAATCCGTACCTCACGAATGATCGATTGATTCTAAACCCGGCGGCGTTTACCACTCCCGCGCCCGGAACGTTCGGCGACGTCCCGAGAAATTTCTTGCGCGGACCGAACTTCCAACAGTTCGATCTGATTCTGAACAAACGATTCAAGTTCAACGAAACCACGAACCTGGAATTCCGAACCGAGATCTTCAACATCTTCAATCGCGCCAACTTTGATATTCCCGGCTCGCGGCTGAACCTCGCACTGCCAACAGTCAGTTGCGCGGGCGGCGTCTGCACAGCGAGCGGCGCGAACATTCAACCGGGCGCGCCTTACACGCAGAGCGCAGCCGGAGGCACGTTTGGCTTGCTGCGACAGACGGTTGTGCGCGACGTGGGTTTGGGAACCAGTCGCCAGATTCAGTTTGCGTTGCGCCTCAATTTCTGATGAGCGTGGTCGGCAATGGCAAGCCCGTAACCGAGGAGCTGGCGGAATCCGTCGGCTCCTCCGTTGCGCGTTTCCAGAAAACCAAATCCGCGGTCACCGCGCCGGTCATTCATCCTGTCAACGTGCTGGACGACGAAGTCTACGACGACGGTTATCTCCGCATCGAGCACCAAAATTACTATTTGGCCTGCGACGGCGAGCCTATTTACTTACCTCGCGTTGAGTTCCTGCTGATCTCTCGTCTGGCCCGTTCATTGGAACGCGTAGTGACTTCCGAAGACTTGTGGCGCGCCGCCTGGGGCGACGACAAGCCGCTAAATTGCGGCAGCCTCCATGTCTACATCCACCGCCTGCGAAACAAACTTCGACCTTACAAATTGCGAATTGATGCGCTGGTGAACGTCGGTTATCGACTCGTGACGCGGTAAGAACGTGGTCGGGGGTTTTAGGACGCATTCCTTGCGCCGTGCTTACGGCGCATGTAAGATTTTCGCCGCCGTGCGCACAGCGCAAAAGAACTTAAAGCGAGTGACGTCGACGCCATCAAACGTTGCCAGAATACTTTTGGCGGCTTTGGTGCTGGTTGCCTTTCTCGCGAGCGCTTTTCCACTCGCCACTCTAGCGAGTGGTCAGATGTGCAACCTGGCCTGTTGTGCCGGCCGCGCTCCTCACGCTGCGGGCTCTTGCATGGATGGTTCGTGCCATGCGGCGCTTGCGAATAGATCGAGAACCCGCCGTTATCGTCGCACTGTAGTTCAATCGAGCGAGCAACTATGTGGTCTGGCGCGGCCGAAGTCTTTAAACAAATCGTCTACGGCGATATCGGCCAAACAAGCCTCGCAGCTCTCTGAAACGAGCCTGGAACCAGCGAACTTGAGCAAGCCGTGCGAGTCCGACTGTGGTACTTGCAGCGTCTCGAGTTTCTCAAGTCGCAATCGCCAGCGCATGTGTGCGGCACTTGCTCTTGCAAGTAAGCCGCGCCCGCCGTCAGCGGCTGGGAGATTTGACGCGCACTCCCTGGTAACTTGGCAACGCGCGGCGCTCTGCAACCGATCGATACCGCGCGGCCCACCATTTTCGGTTTCCTGCCATTCAATTACAGAGAAGTTGTAATGCCAACTTAAGGCTCCCCGTCCAAGCGTAAGCGTAAGCGCGCACGTGTTTCGGTGTAGGAGCTGACGTTAACTTGGCTTCACCGCTCGCGATGACAAATAGTCGCGAGAGAAATCCGTTTTCACAGGAACGAAATCAATTGTCGAGACCGTTAATGCCCAGACGTGAGTTATTAATAAGAATTGTTGTTATGTCTAGTCTGGTGTTCTGCATAACCGGTGTTGCTACGTCGCAACAAATCGTGACTTCGGCCACTGTTAGTGGCCGCGTGTCCGATGCGAGTGGCGCAGTCGTCAGCGGTGCAATGCTGACCGCGGTCAACGTAGAAACTAATCTACGATGGACAATTACAAGTGACTACAACGGCCGCTACCGATTTCCATTTCTTCCGGTTGGCAATTACAAATTGACGGTTGAAGCTGAAGGATTCTCACCGCTCGCGCGAGAACTTAGTTTGACGGTCGGTCAGGCTCTCGATCTCCTCTTCACGCTCGAAGTGGCGGGAGTGACTGCGCAAGTAGATGTCACGAGTGATGTGCCCGCAATTGAAACTGTCCGCACCCAAGTGAGCGAGACAATACTTCCGACAGAGATTAATCACTTGCCACTCAACGGGCGTAACTATCTCGATCTGGCATTACTGGTGCCGGCAGTTTCTCCGACTAACACGGGCAGCAATCAACGCTTTGCCGAAACGTCCGCAATGCCGGGTCAGGGAATTTCGATCGCCGGACAAAGGAACCTTTACAACAGTTTCATTGTGGACGGGATGTCAGCGAATGATGACGCCGCGGACTTAACTGGCAGTTACTTCAGTGAAGAGGTCATCAATCAATTTCAAGTGATTACTTCTGGAGGGATTGCCGAATTCGGGCGGGCCTCCAGTGGGATCGTAAACATCATTACGAAGTCGGGAACAAATTACTTCCATGGCGATATCTATGGTTTTGGGCGAAACCAGAGATTCGACGCGCGTAATCCGCTGGCGCCCGCGAAAGATCTTCTGACACAAGCACAATATGGCGCGACCATTGAGGGGCCTTTGCGGCGAAACCGTGCGTTCTTCTTTACTAATTTCGAACAGACGCGCCGCAATTATTCAGCCGTGATCACGATCGTTCCCTCAGCCGCGACGGCGATCAACAATCGTTTGAATGCCGTCAATTATCGAGGGCCCCGGATTGAAACCGGCATCGTGCCTGCCAGCTTTGACACCACCAACTTCTTCGCCCGCGTCGATCATCGGCTGGACGCGCGCAACCAACTTAGCGCGCGCTACAGTCTGTATCACATCACTGCCGTAAACTCGCGCACCGTCGGTGGATTGAACGCCGCCAGTCGCGGCTCTGGCTTGGACGATACCGATCAAACTTTTGAAGTCAGCAATGTGACAACGCTGAATAGCCGCACGTTAAACGAAGCGCGCTTTCAATTCACCCAGAGCCGTCTCGATGCGCCGATCAATGACTCAGTTGGATCCGCGGTTTCAATTGCCGGCGTGGCCAATTTCGGCGCGGCGTCATCCTCGCCTTTGGGGCGCGACATCGATCTCTTTGAAGTGATCGACAACGTCTCAACGCAACACAGCACCCATTCGCTCAAGGCAGGCATGGACTTTCTTTACAATCGAGTAAACATTCTGTTTCCCGGAGCAATTCAGGGCGCTTACAACTTTACGTCGCTGAATAACTTTCTGGCTGGAAACTACAGCACGTTTCAACAGGCTTTCGGCGCGCCCAGCCAGTTTCAATCAAATCCGAACGCAGGAATGTTCGTGCAGGATGAGTGGAGGCTTAGATCGAACTTCACCATCAACGCAGGTTTGCGATACGACTTGCAACTTCTTCCGAGTCCGATTCAGACCGACGCGAATAATCTTGCGCCGCGTGTTGGCTTCGCCTATTCGGCGGGAGATCGCAAGACCGTCGTTCGTGGAGGCTTTGGTCTCTACTACGATCGCATTCCGCTGCGAGCAACTTCAAATGCGCTGCAACGCGACGGCACCAAATACATCGTGGCCCAGTTTTCCTCGACCCAGGCCGGTGCGCCGGTTTTTCCGAACGTTCTTTCTTCCCAGCCATCAACGCTGCTGACGAAACCGAACGTGACGCGCATCGATCCGAACATCGAGAACAGTTACAGCCAGCAGGCGAATTTGCAGATCGACCGAGAACTTCCCGGCAACACGGTAATTTCGGTCGGCTACCTGCATATGCGCACCTTGCACATCATCCTTTCGCGCAACGTGAATGTGCCGGCCTTTCCCGCGTCGGCTGGAATCGCGAATCTCGGACGACCCGATCCGAACTGGGGGAACATCAGTCGCTACGAAAGCTCGGGCAATTCTTATTACAACGGAATGATCATTTCGTTAACTAAGCGCGCGCCGCGCTGGGCAACGGTGCGGGCTTCCTACACGCTTTCCAAAACGATCGATGACGCAGGCAACTTTTTCTTCTCAACCCCGCAAAATAATTTCAACGTGCGCGACGACCGGGGCTTGTCGGATAATGATCAGCGCCATCGGCTGGTGATTAGCGGATCGTTTGAGGCTGCTGAGCACAGCCGGAGTGAAGGCTTCAAGCGCGCGCTGCGAGGTTTTCAATTGAGTTACATCGTGACTTACGCATCGCGGTTGCCTTTCAACATTCTGCTCGGGAGTGATCGAAACTTTGACACCAACAACAACGATCGGCCGGTGGGCGTTGGGCGGAACACGGGGCGAGGCTTTGACTACGCTTCGTTCGACGTGCGCATCCGCCGGCGTTTTCGCGTCACGGAACGCGTAAGCATGGATGTTTTGGCGGAAGGCTTCAACCTTTTGAACCGAGCCAACTACGGCGTGCCGAACAATGTCTTCGGCTCCGGCTCAATTCCTTTGCCGACGTTCGGCCAACCGACTTCGGCACTCGACCCGCGGCAACTTCAGTTTGGTTTGAAGCTGAGTTTTTGAAGCAGACGTGAATTCATAAGCTCTTCAGCCGTTGGCGCAGTTCATCGCGCGCGCTTCTGAACGCCGCCAGTCTCGTCTGCTCATCGCCAGTGACCTCAGCAGGATCGGGAATACTCCAATGTATGCGCTCGGCACGTCCGGGAAACATCGGACATTGCTGCTGGGCGTTGTCACAAACCGTAATCACGTAATCGAACGACTGGCCTGCGAACTCATCCACCGATTTTGACCGATGCTGTGAGATGTCGATTCCGATCTCACGCATCGCTTCGATCGCTTCCGGTCTCACGAAGCTGGGCGCGACGCCTGCGCTCTCGACTTCAAAACGATCAGCCGCCATGTTGCGCAATAATCCTTCCGCCATTTGACTGCGCGCGGAATTACCGGTGCAAAGAATTAACACTCGCTGTTTCATAGTTTCGCTTTGGGAAGTTTCGGCACGAGCCAATGGAAAAGTAAGGTTGCCGCGCCCGCTCCGGCCAATTGCGCGACGATAAAGACC
>JBKPPE010000027.1:0-7941 GCA_046733375.1 Acidobacteriota bacterium
GCACTGCGTCGCCAACCATCGAGCGATGCACAGACGCGCGTTTTGGAAGCCGGCGATCTGCGCATCGATCTAGATGCGCATGTGGTCACGCGCAGCGGCGAAGAGGTGCGCCTCACACCGAAAGAATTCGATCTGTTGGCGCACCTGGTGCGCAATGCGGGAAAGGTCTTAACGCATCGCGCTTTGCTCGGCGCCGTGTGGGGTGGCGATTACACCGAGCAGCACGAGTATCTGCGCGTCTTCATCGGACAATTAAGAAAGAAGATCGAACCCGATCCATCGAACCCGCGCTTCATCCTGACTGAGCCGTGGGTGGGCTATCGATTCAATGCTTCCGAAGCAGAGTGATCAACTTTGGGCAGTTCACCGAGCCGGCGCATTAACGGCGTGATGGTGAGTCCCTGCACCAGGATCGAGAATGCCACTACCGCGAACGAGACAGCGATGATTTCCTGACGATTCGGAAATTCAGGTGGTAATCCCAGCGCCAGCGCGAGGGCGAGCGCGCCACGTAATCCACCCCAGAATAGGACGTGCTGACGTTCGTAGCTCACTCTCAATTTCGATTTGGCGAATATAAGGCAGCAAGGATAAATCGCAATCGCTCGTGACAAGATCACCAGTAGAATCGCAACGAGCGCTGAAATCAGAAACGCCTTGAAGCTCTGAAGAGCTACACCTATTCCGATAAGCAGAAAGATCAGAGAGTTGACGAAGAACGCAGCGTATTCCCAAAAATCCTCTACGGCTTCGCGCGACCTGGAGGAGATGGACAAGTGTCCAACGTTTCCGACAATCAAACCGGCAACGAGTGTTGCCAAAACTCCTGACAGGTAAAAGTGCTCCGCCAGAAGGAACGAGCCGTAGGCCGCGACGAGGGTAAAAGTCACTTCGACCAGGTGATCATCTGTCGCTCCGGCAAGCAACAGAGTCGCCCCCGCCACCAAAACGCCGCAAGCTATCGCGCCGAGAACGACTAACGCGAGTGTCTTGATTACCCCGGGTGCGCCGACACTTTGACCGCCTGCAAACGCCAGGACGATTGCGTAGGCGACAGCCGCCGTGCAATCGTTGAAAAGACTTTCGGCCTCGACGAGCAAGCGCACTCTCCCTTTGACCACGATGTCTATAAAAGTGGCGATGACTGACACTGGATCCGTCGCCGCGATGAGAGCGCCGAAAATTATCGCCGCCAACCAACTCCATCCCACGAGGTAATGCATGCCCGTGCTGGTAACCGCCGCCGCCAGCAGCACACCCAAAATCGCCAGCACCAGAATCACTAACAATTCTTTCCGCAGATCGCGCCAGCGCAAGTGGATCGCTGCCTCGAAAATGAGCGGCGGCAGGAAGGCTGTGAAGATGAGGCCCTTCGTTAGTTCGACTCGCGGCGTAAATGGCAGGAGAGCCAAACCAACACCGGCGATCACCAAACCGATGCTGTAAGGCACGCGCAGACGCCGCGCCAACATCGCAACGACCGCGGCGACGAGGAGAAGCACTTCGATTTGTTCGATGGTTAGCATTTAAGCTTTTTGACGGCGGATTGTAGTCGACGATTTGAAACGTGGCGAATCGTCTGCAATCGAAGGGACTCTTTACGAACTTTTAATAAACTCCTTACTCACCTTTTACGGCTGCCTCACTATGCTGACAATCGGTGAGGACCCTGACGAGTTCGAAGCTCACGCGCTATGGCGGCGCGCTGTTGGCAATCGCATCCGCGACGGTTTTGATGTTGCCGTTTCGCGCGCATGTCAACGCAACGACCGTGGCAGTCGCGCTGTTACTCGCCGTCTTGTTCGTCGCAATCGCTTTCGGCAGCAAGCCGGCGCTGGTCGCCTCAGTGCTGGCGATGCTCGGCTTTAATTTCTTCTTCCTGCCGCCGTATCACACGTTCACGATTGCCGATCCGCAAAACTGGGTGGCGTTGACGGCGTTCTTCATCACCGCGCTGGCCGTGGGTCAGCTGTCGGCGCGCGCGAAACGTCGCGCGGAAGAAGCCGAAGCTGGCCGCGTCGAAATCCGACGTTTGTACGACGAATTGCAGGACGCATTCGAGCGTGCCAGTGAAGCCGAAGCCACCAAACGCAGTGAGCGGCTGAAATCCGCGTTGCTCGACGCGGTCACTCACGACATCCGCACGCCGCTGACTTCGATCAAGGCATCGGCGACTTTGCTGCTGGAAGATCGCGACGAGATCGAAGCCACGGCGAAACTCAGCGGGGAAGAGAAACATGCAATGCTCGAAGTAATCACCCACGCGGCCGATCGGCTGGATCGTTTTGTGGAAGGCATGGTTGATCTCGCGCGCATTGAAGCCGGTGGCATTAAGCTGCAACGGAACTGGCGTGCGATCGAAGACATCATCGAAGCAGCATTGGCCCAGGCGGAACCGCTCGCGCACCGGCATAAGATTGAAGTGATAGTGGCTAATAAACTTCCGGTCGTTCGTGTTGATGCGCGCGCCGTCACAGAGGTCATCTACACACTGCTCGACAACGCTTGTAAGTATGCGCCGCCGCAAACACAGATCACGATCAGCGCGGCTGAGACCGCGGACGGCAGGATCGAAATAGCTGTGGAAGACGAAGGTCCGGGTATTCCGGCGAACTATCGCGATCGTGTCTTTGAAAGGTTCTATCGCATCGCCGGCAACGGTTTTACCAGGGAAGACAGTCGCGGAATCGGGATGGGGCTGGCAATCGCGAAGGGAATTGTCGAAGCGCACGGCGGGCGCATTTGGATTGAAGATGTGAGGTCCGGTCGCGGCGCGCGCGTTGTTTTTACGGTGCCGGTTGGGAATGAGAATGGTACAGAACCGCGAGCACACTCAACTGAGATTAATTGCAGTTAGGAAGAGCCGCTTGCCGCCGCTTGATCAGGCGGCGGGGGCAAGCCCCTCTTCCTTACTGCATTTGAGTTGAGTTGAATGGTGATCGGGTCGCTAGCGCTCGCGGTTCTAACGCTTCGTTCTTAAAGAATGGAAACTCGTAAGCGCATCCTTGTGGTTGATGATGAGGCGGAGATTACGCTCGTTCTGCGCAGCGGTCTGAGCAAACACGGCTACGATGTGCGCGTGGCGAACGAAGGTGAAGCCGCGCTCGAACTGTTTCAGGCGTGGACCCCGGACCTCGTCGTCACCGATCTGTCGATGCCCAACATGAATGGCCTGACGCTGTGCAAGCAGTTACGCGCCGTCTCATCAGTTCCCATCATTGTTCTATCGGTAAAGAACGACGAGGTCGCGAAAGTAGAAGCTCTCGACCTGGGGGCTGATGATTACGTAACAAAGCCGTTCGGGATGAGTGAGCTGCTGGCGCGCGTGCGCGCTGCGTTGCGCCGCTCTCCCGCGATAACTTCGGAAGTTAACACGATCGAAGAAGGCGACTTTCGCATCGATCTCGAATCGCGCGAGGTTCAAGTCGACGGAAAAGAAATTCGACTGTCTCCGAAGGAGTTCGATCTGCTCCTCTTCTTCGTACGCAATACGGGCAAGGTCCTCACGCACCGCACGCTGCTGGGCAAAGTTTGGGGCGGCGATTACACCGAACAAACCGAATACCTGCGCGTGTTCGTGCGTCACCTGCGCAAGAAGATTGAGCGCGATCCCGCCAAGCCGCATTACATCCTGACTGAGCCTTGGGTCGGTTATCGATTCGTGGCCGGGAAGTAGCACAGACTTTAGTCTGTGATCTCCGGGTTGATACACAGACTGAAGTCTGTGCCACTTTTTACGATCTTTTAATGAACCTTTAAGCCACTTTTTATCGCGCGCTCGCTAGCATCGATCTGTTCGCGCCCAGTCAATCGCGAAATAGATCATGGCAACGAGCCGCAAAGAAATCTGGCCGCAGAATCTCCCGCGCACGGCAACCCCCATCAAGTACCTGACGGAAAATGGTTTCAGCATTGTTCGGCTGTGTGATCTCAATAAAGCAATCGCTACCTCGCCGGACGACTGTGGATTTCTCGTGCAACGCGACGATGGCCCGGAACACGAGATTCACGTGAGTTTTGCGCCGCAGCTGGTCACGGATTTGCTCACACGGAGAAGAACCGCTCTTTCGGCGACCAGTGTGTTCTGGCTCGTGTGTGCAGAAAGCTGTCTCGCGAACAATCTCTGGGAATGCGATCAGTTTCCGCCGCACGACTGTCTTGCGATCCAGGAACTCTCGCCTGACGAATTGATGCTCGGGTTGCACTGGCACGACTAATCCCATGGAAAAAATTATCGACGTACCACCGCAACCCGCGCAGATAAAACCAGCCAATGGCCGCACGCAGGTAATCATCGCCACCTCGGTAATGCTGTCGTTCATATCGTTCTGGCGAGCGGCGGCGATCGTGCTGAACGATCTCGGCTCATCGGCTTATTACGTTGGTGGCATTGCCGAAAAGGCGGTCGGCCGCGCGGCGCCGTGGTTCATTTTCGGAGTGATGCTGTTTTCGTATGCGGTGCGCGCCGTTTACATCGAGTCGTGCGCGATGTTCACACGCGGTGGCGTGTATCGCGTCGTCAAAGAAGCGATGGGCGGCACGCTGGCCAAGCTGTCTGTTTCCGCGCTGATGTTTGATTACATGCTGACCGGCCCCATTTCGGGTGTATCCGCAGGTCAGTACATTGTTGGACTCATTTCGCAGACCAGCATCTATCTCGGCCATCCGTGGACGCCGTCAGTCGCCACGGTCAATTACATCGCCGCAGGCATCGCCGGATTAATCACGATTTACTTTTGGTGGCGGAACACGCGCGGCATGCGCGAATCGTCGGACGATGCTCTGCGCATCATGTACGTGACGACCGTGATGGTGGTGCTGCTGATTGGCTGGAGTCTCTTCACGATTTTGATTCGGCCAAACATGCAGCGTCTGCCGCCGTCACCCGCCGCCCACAACCTTATCTTCAACAAGGACGCGGTTGGATGGATGCCACGGCTGTTACCAAACGCGTTTCAAACAGCGAACTCCGAAGCTCCGGCGGCGAATTCAGCCGCACAGACTTCTCCGGAGCCGCACTTCAGTCTGGTCGCGAACGTGGGTGTCCTAATTGGATTGATCGGTATTCTGATGGCGTTTGGCCACTCGTTTCTCGCGATGTCCGGTGAAGAGTCGCTCGCACAGGTCAATCGCGAATTGGAATATCCGAAGCACAGGAACCTGATGCGCGCAGGCCTGATCATCTTTCTTTACTCAATGCTCTTCACTTCGCTGGTTTCGTTTTTTGCTTACGCGATTATTCCCGACAATGTGCGTCCGCAATATTTCGATAATCTCATCAGCGGCATCGCGATCAATCTGGCGGGGCCGACCAGTTTGAAGCTCGTCTTTCAGGCTTTCATTGTCATCGTCGGATTTTTGATGCTGGCCGGCGCCATCAACACGGCGATTGTCGGCGCGAATGGCGTGCTCAATCGCGTCAGTGAAGACGGCGTCATGACCGATTGGTTTCGCGCCCCTCACCGGAAATTTGGCACGACGTATCGCATGATCAATTTGATCGTCGTTCTTCAATTGGTGGCAATCATCGCGTCGCGCGGAAACACTTACACGCTGGGCGAGGCCTATGCGTTCGGCGTCATCTGGTCGTTCGCGTTCAAGGGTCTGGCAGTTTTGGTGCTGCGTTTCAAAGACAAATCAAAGCGCGAGTGGAAAGTCCCTTTCAATCTGCGGCTCGACGGCAATGAAATTCCAATTGGGCTGGGCGTGATTACGATGCTTCTCTTCTCAGTCGCCGGCGTTAATTTGGTCACAAAAGAAGTTGCGACCGTCAGCGGCATCGTCTTCACGATCATCTTCTTCACCATTTTCCTGATTTCAGAACGCATCAACGAAAGGCAGCACGCGGAAGAGATTCACACCACTACCGCATTGGATCAGTTTCGTTTGAATACCAGTGAAGAGATTTCAACTGAAACGGCTGAAGTGCGCCCGGGTAATACGATCTGTCTGGTGCGCGATCACAACACGCTCGAGCACTTGAAAAAGGCGCTGGAGATTACGCACACGGGCAAGAAAGACCTGGTGGTGATGACGGTGCATCTGATGCGGGGGCCGGATACGGGTTATCGCGACATCGCGCAGGACCGTTTGTTTGGAAGATACGAGCAATATCTGTTCAGCAAAGTGGTGGCCTTAGCGGAAAAGGCGGGCAAGACCGTGTATCTTCTGGTGGTTCCTGCTTCGGACATCTTTCAGGCAATAGTGATGACGGCGGCGCAGCTCGGCTCGGCAGACATTATTGCCGGCCGTTCGTCGGTCTTAACGCCCGAGGCCCAGGCCAAATTGTTAGGCGAAGCCTGGGAACGGCTGCGCGACAAACCACAACAACGAATTCGTTTTCACGTGATCGGTCCAAACGAAGAGATGCAGGACTTCTATCTGGGAGCACACGCGCCTGACCTTTCCGATGAAGAGATTGATTTCATTCACAAGCTCTGGCTCGACGTCTCACATGAAAAAGGCTTGGATAATGTGCGACACAAACACATCGTAATCGCCGCACTGGTTCACCTGGCAGATGAACTACACAGCGACCAGCGCGTGCGTGTACTTCAATTCATTCATGCCTTGAAAGACGGGGAGAGTCTCAAAGCGGCGGCGAATGGCCGGCGTCAGCGCCGCCGATTAGCGCGACTTCGCCGAACCGCTTGAGACTTGTCTCCTTCTCCCTTTGGGAGAGGGCCGGGCTGAGCTGAGGGTGCGAGCTTAGCGCAAAGTCCACCCCTTTTTATTTATTCATCGTGAGGCGTGGCCTCACGATGAAATATCAGGAGTCACAAACGTGGCTTCAGCTAGCCTTCGGCCGTCACCCTAACCCTCTCCCAGAGAGAGAGGGAATACCTATCTTTACGAACTCTTTATAAACCGCTTACCCGATCCTTACGCCTGACGATCTAACCTAACACTGGCGGCTCAGAGCTGCCGGTGACATGCGTGCATTAGACGAAAAAACTGTTGGTGAAATAGAAGAACGCGACGGTGAGTTGCATGCTCGCGTTATGGGCTTGACACCACGCGTTGAAGTCGCTGAACGCGTGGGAGTCAATGCTGCGCTCAGTCAGGACACCGACGGAGTTGTGCGCGAGGCCGATGACTCGTCAGATCCGATCGAGTTCATAACTGAAAACGGCTACTCGATTGTTCGGCCATGGGAATCGGGGAACTCGCCTGCGCCGACAGGGGAAAGATTTTGCTTTGAAGTGAGCGATGGATTCATCGAGCGCGAAGTGAGGGTCGACATCTCGCGTGGCGTAGTTAGCGAGATGTCACTGCGATCGCGCGGAAGAATTGAGCGCTCGAATTCGTTCTGGATCTGCTGCGCAGAACGTCACCTGGCGAACTATGTCTCAGAGCACGCCGACTTTCCCGAAGACGATGAATTGATTGTCGAGAAACTGAATCGCGAAGACGTCTTGCTGGCGCTTCGCTGGGATAGAAGTGATGAGTAATGAGTGATGAGTGATGAGTAATGAGCAATGAGTGATGAGACGCCTGACCATTAACTCGAAAGGTGATGCTCGCTGTCAGAACGGCGAGCGAATTCCTCTTCCTCTCGGAGAGGGTAGAGTGAGGGTTCTCGACGAAGTCGAGAATAGCGACCCGATGACCATTCAACTGAACTTAAATGCAGTAAGGAAGAGGGGCTGGCCCCCGCCTGATCAAGCGGCCGCAACCGGCGCTGCCTAACTGCAATTAATCTCAGTTGAGTGTGCTCGCGGTTCTGCTTTTATGTATTCGTTCAAACGATTATTGGTCGGTAAAGCCAAGCGGACCGCGCAGGCGCTGCACGAGCGGCTGACGAAGAAGACCGGTCTCGCCGTCTTCGCCTCCGACGCGCTGTCTTCCACCGCGTACGCGACAGAAGAAATTCTTCTGGTGCTGGCAGTCGCCTTCGCCGCCGGTACGGCGAATGCCTTTCACTATGTTGTCCCCATTACC
>JBKPPE010000028.1:0-5425 GCA_046733375.1 Acidobacteriota bacterium
GTTCTTGCCCTTCTTCTGGTTCGTGGCCTGTCCCATCATCGCGGCCATGTCGATATTCGATTTCGCTTCGATGCCCCCGCTCGCCAGCACGCTTCCGTCGCGACTGAACGTCACCGAAGTCACGTTGCGTCCCAGCGTGCCCGCGGCCATCGATCCGAGCGTGTTGGTGATCATGCTATTGATCTGATCTGTGCTCGGCCTGGGAATGTTCGGGATTTGACCGCGCTTAATTTGTCCTGGCGTCGGCATGTTCCTCATCATCGACATCGGATCGTAGCTCTGACCCGCCGAAGTCGTTAGTGACCGCAGTCGACTGCCCGAAGGGACATCCCACAAAGTAATTTCGCCTTGCGTTGTCACCGTCGCCAGCATCTTGCCGTCAGAGCTGAAGTCGGCTTCGACTGGAGACATGCTCAACAGCAGCGTTTGAATCTCGCGTCCGGCGACGGCATCCCAAATCTTCACTTCGCTCGAAGGCATTCGTCCGATCTGCTGCACACCTTTCGACGTGGTGTAGATCACGGCCAACGATCTTCCATCGCGGCTAAAACTGACGCGTTCGACTCCACCGTCAAAATTTGCGCGACTCAAGGTTTGTAACGTCTTGCCGCTGGTCGCGTCATAAATCGTCACCGCGCTGGCATTCGGCGCGAACATCGCAATCAGTTTTCCATCGGGACTCGGCATGCCTAACTGCTTGTCGGTAGTCGACGAAGAAAGACGGCGACCTTGTCCGGTGCGTAAATCCCAGTGCGTGCGCCCGCCGGAAGTCAGTTGCGTTCCGTCTTCACTGAACGCCACGGCATAAGCCATGTTCGTGCGGCCCTTAAATTGTTGGACTTGTTTACCGGTCTCGACTTCCCAAACATAGGTCTGGGTTCCAAAGCCACTCGTCGCCAAACGTTTGCCGTCAGGTGTGAAACCCGTGAACACGCCGCCATTCTCTTGATACACACCGCTGTTCGGCACCGTGATCGTCGAGACTTCTTTGCCGCTAGTGGTGTCCCAAACGTGCACGACGTAGTTATCGGCAACCGCCACCAGCCGGCCGTCGCTACTGAATTTGATGATGGCAAAATCGTGCTGCGTCGTGGTCTTGACGCGCTCAGACTTACTGGTGATGTCCCAGAGTCTCAGCTTCTTGTCTCCGGCTCCCGCTGCCAACAGACGCCCGTCAGAAGTGAATGCGAGTTCGACATTGTGTATTTCTGGATCAGGCAAGGACACCGATCGCAATTCTTTGCCGTTCATGGGATCGATGAACTTTATTTGATCGGTCTCAACGCGAACGAGTTGAGTGCCGTCAGGACTCAGGGCCACGCCACCGTTACCGCCGGTGAAGCCGCCGTAACCGGGGGCCGAAGTTTGAATCGTGGAGACTTCGCGCCACGTCGCTGTGTCCCAGACGCGAATCGAATCGCTGATGGTGACGAGCTTGCGCCCGTCATTGCTGAAGCCAACAAAGTTGACGCCGAGCGCACTCATGAACGAACCCGTCGCGCCGGTCAAAGTCTGCACTTCACTACCCGTCGTCACGTCCCAAACTCTCACCGAGTTATTACCGCCCGATGCCGCGAGTAAGCGACTATCAGGACTCCAGGCAAAGACCGGCGACAGACTCGCCGTATTCGTGCCACCGTTCGAAAGATTGCGCAGCTCACGCCCGGTGGCGGTCTCCCACAACTTGATCGTGTTCGAATGAAATGTCGCCGTCGCCAGCAGCTTCCCATCCGGACTAAACACCAAACGCGTCGCGCCATAGAAACTGTTGTAGCCGGTCTGCAAAACCAACTCAGGCTTCGGCTGTTTTGACTGCGTCTGGTTCGATTGCGAGCTTGTCTGCTGATTCGGCTGCAACCCGAGGTCACGCTGGTTAGGCGTCGGTGTTGGCGACTGGGCCACAACCGGAATAGCAGTAAGCAGAATGACAATGGAAAGCAGAGACAAGGTCGTGCTCGTGTGGAGTAAGCGTGATTGGTTTTCCATAAGCCTTGAAGAGGAGAGGAGAGAAGCCTAGGCGCGTGGGGTGCGTCGTGTCAACGAATGCGTTTCGCGCCTTAGTTTAATTTCGGCGCGTTGTGGGTCCGATTATATAGGAGATGCGTGACCGCACCTTTTTCATCCTTGACGAACGTAAACATGATCTGAGCGTCGTAATCTCTCACAAAAAACTTTGTCTCGGTTTCTGGCAGGAGTTCAAATGTTCGCCCGTCCACTTGGCCTATCAATCTATTACCTTCCTTCGTGACGTTCAGAATTAAGTCGGTATCGAGCTGATATCGTCCAACATAAGCGTCATAAGTTTTTGCATCCTGCGGGACGGTGGCTCGTTCTTTTGGCACGCTGTACTTCTCGCCAAACACAATCGCAGCCAGATCGCGCATGGCGCTATTAATGAACACGTCATCCGAGTTCGTCAGCAGGATTATCGTCACTTTGTCGTCCGCATAGCGGCTGATTGAAGACTTGAAGCCAATCTGTACCCCGTCATAAAAAATGCGCCTGCGCTTGAACTGCTCATCGATATGCCAGCCGTAACCAAAATCACCTTTATGAATGGTGAAGATTGTTTCCAGTGACTTTCGCGAAACCAATTTCTCCGTGTACAGGGCCTGGTCCCAGAGAAACAGATCGTCCACGGTTGAGTAAAGTCCGCCGGCGCCTTTGACGACCGAGCTGTTCAAGTAGGGCGCGCGCACCAGCTGAATTCCTTCTCTCGCATAACCGATTGCGCGATGCGTTAAGACGACTTTGTTATCGTCATAACCAGTGTTGGCCATTTTCAACGGCGCAAGAATATTTTCGCGCAGGAAACCTTCGTAAGTTTTTCCTGACACTTTCTCAATGATGTAGGCGAGCAGAACGTAACCTGAGTTGCTGTAGTTGTATTTCGAACCCGGTGGAAAGTCCAAAGGCTTGTCTTTGAAGCGGGCAATCGTGCTCGCGTAGGTCGCCGGCAATGCTCTGGTCATGAGCCAGTCCGGAAAATCGGTGAAATTCGGTATGCCGGAAGACATCGTTAAGAGGTGATGGATCGACGCTGGCTGCCAGGCGGTTGGACAATCGGTGAGGTATTTGCAAATTGGATCCTGCACATTCAGCTTACCGCGTTCCGCCAGCATCATGACGGCCATGGCGGTGAATGTCTTGGTAATTGAAGCCAGATGAAATTTTGTTTGTCGCGTGTTGGGGATTTCGTCTTCCAAGTTGGCGAATCCATAGCTGCTTGTGGTGAGCACTTGGCCATCGCGCGCGATAAGGATTGTGCCTCGGAATCTGTTCAGCTTTGCGAGCGCATTCATATACTCATTGGCTCTTGCGACAACCTCCTCGTCGGCGACCGCCTTAGCGGTTTGCGCGAAAGTGAGCCCGCTGCACAACCAGGCAAGAACAATAATCAATTTGATTAGCCGATCAACCATCATTACTCCGGCGGAAACTAACCAAACGCTCAATTCTTGCGCGCGACGATATCGCCGCTGTTCGTGTGCGCCACGAGAGTTCCATTGACGAAGGTTACTTTGACGGTGCGTCCCTTAAACGGATCATAGGTCGCGAAATCAACCGTTGTTTGCGGGAGAAAAGGTATGTTCAGCGGATCCACCACGAACGATTTCCGCAAATAGTTTGTGATCCTCGGCTGGAGTGTGTCTTCATCCTGCATATGAAGTTTCTGATCGCGCCAGGTGAGATGATAAAAATTGCTCGTCTTGGCGAACTCAAGCCGAACAAACGTTTGCACGCCACTTTGGTTCATCGGCGAAGTGCCGAGGATTTCAAAGCCAGTCAGTGGACCGTTTGCCCTGATGAAATTATTCCAGTCGCTCAATGTTTTCTCGGTCGGGGGCCCTTCAGCTGGAATCTTCTTCAGCGCCGCCAGATCGTTATTGCGCAAGGCTTCGATATAGGCCTTTGTTTTTTCATTGAGGTCCAACGATAGTTTTGTAAGACCGGGTGTTGTATTTCCGGAAAACAAAATATCGATAGCCTCCTGTCCTACGCCGCTGATTATGAGAATTGGTTTCGTTGCTCCGCCCCCCACGGCGGCTTCTGTAGTAACTACTCGAAACAATGCGCCCGAAGGTAACTTGTACGTGCCTTCATGCGGACGCAGCTGTAACGCCGATAGGCCTGCGAAATCCGGCAACTGCGGCTGCTTTTGAAAGAGCACGATGTCGACCAGATCGTTCATCGCATAGCGGCGTACGCTTCCGGCGCGAATTCGTTTGTTGGTCAGGACAATGGCAATCAAATTGTCTTCGGGAAACCAACGAAGATCAGCGTTCCAGCCTTCGGGGACCGCATCTCCGCCATGGTTAACGAAACGGTGGGAATCTTTTTCTGTCTTTGAGACGAACCAACCGTAAGCCTGGTCTCGCTCTGCGAAGTAAACCGTAAGCATCTTTGCCCTGGTGTTTTCGTTCAGCAGCTTTCCATCGCGCAGAGCGACTACGAACTTGTGCATGTCATCGACAGTGGAGAGCAGACCACCGTTGCCCAGCAGGTCCCAGGGAATGATCTTGCCGGCCCACTGGCCCGTCCACGGATATCCAAAATCCGTCGGTCCGTCGTTGTAGCCGCGCGCCACTAACCGATTGGTCCACTTGCGAAGAACGTATCCAGTGTTAGACATGCCGGCAGGCCCGAGGATGTTCTTGCGCAGATAGCTTTCATAGGATTGGCCCGAGAGCTTTTCAACGATTGCCGCCAGCAAGCTGAAACCGGAATTGGAGTACGCGCGGTTTGTGCCGGGTTCGAACCCGAGGGGGAAACTGAGAATGCGCTGAATGAATTTTTCCCGGTTTTTAAGAATCTCTCTGACTTCCGGCGTAGCTGAGGAATAGAAATCGTCGTAGGCGAGTCCCGACGTGTGCGTCAACAGATGATGCAGTGTAATAGCTGACTTGTCCTGAGGAACGTTCGAAAAGTATTTGGTTATTTTGTCAGACGTGCTGAGCTTCCCACGTTCTTCCAACTGCATTATCGCCACGGCCGTGAAGACCTTGGTGATTGAACCGATGTCAAAGACAGTTTCGGGAGTAACCGGGATGTGCCGCGTTTGATCCGCCCAACCATAACCATTTCGGATCAGAACTTTGTCGCCTGAGGTCACGAGCACGGCGCCAGAAAAACCCAGCCCCGCCACTTTCTGAAAATAATCCGAGAGCCTTGTAGTGACTTCAGCCGCCGGCTTAGGTTCGTGGCGTGATGGTGTTTCTGCAGTCGTGATTTTTGCCGAGCCAATCACGAGTGCACACATAACCGTAATCGTGCCCCATGTTCTGATCATGGCACCTTATAGCACGGACAATCTGCGCCCGGCTTGAACCAGACGAGCATTTTGTAATGGAGCTAGCGCTGATGAAGCCTGCGGTAGTCGGAAGGAGTCATGCCGAAATAAGATCTGAAGGTTCGGGTCAGGTGA
>JBKPPE010000029.1:0-4013 GCA_046733375.1 Acidobacteriota bacterium
ACTGACGGTTCAGTTTATTGCGTTCTTCGGCGCGTTAGGATTCGAACGACTGGCGCGCGTCATCGGAACGAAAAGAGCAATCCTGACTTCGTTGGTGGGATGGCTCGGCGTGGTCACATACTCCTATGCGTTCCTGCACAAGACTTCAGAAGCATGGGTGCTCGCGGTTTTCATCGCGCTGGTGCTCGGAGGATCGCAGGCGCTCTCCCGTTCATTGTTCTCGCAGATGGTCCCGCGCGGTCGCGAATCTTCGTTCTTCGGACTGTACGAGATTTCTGAACGAGGGACGTCCTGGTTGGGCCCGATCGTCTTTGCCGAGGTGGTCGCCTACACGGCGTCTTATCGACAGGCCATACTTTCGCTAATAATATTCTTCGTCATCGGCACGATCGTCTTACTGCTGACAGATACGACCCGCGCGATTCACGATTCGGGGAATCGCTTGCCTGAAGAAGCTGCCATAAAGACTTAAGGCGTCTTCAACCCGCCTTCCGCGCTCGAGTTCCGGCCCGTTCCACACACGCGCGCGAACAATAGTCACTCCTATTCGCATGCAGCGCGCGGCTCTCAGGGATCCATGTGTCGCATGCGACACACTTGATGAGTTTTTCACCTTCTCGACGAGACGACGATGTGGGTGGATTCGGCTGTTGAAAATAGCGTACGGCTTGAACGAATTGCCGGATTAGTTTGAGGTAGGGCCGCACCGCTCTGTACACAAACAAGGCGATGACGCCGAGTATTCCAAGAATTAAGACGGCTTTCAGCAAAGATCGTGAATGCGCCAGCGCCGAGAGAACTTAGGGCAGGTCGTCCTTTCGCCGGCGCGGGTACGGGTCTGTGGTACGCCGGCGCGATGGCGAATTCGCCCCGCGCCGGTCGATGCTGCCGGGCGGAAGCGTCTTACCGTGTACCGCTTCGGTGAGAATTCGCGTTATCTCTTGCGACAGCGTTCGATGTTCGGCGGCTGCTTTGCGGCGAAGAGATTCTTTGAGGTCGTTAGGTACGTAAGCTCCGATAAAAACGCCTTTGCGATTCGCCATTGGTTTGGCTCCTAAGGGGTTACTGGAACATTGGAAACCGCGCTCAGCATTTGATGAGATTGTGAGCCATGCAATGAGAGCAAGTCTGTAAGCCGAATTCTGTTCTCCGATTTAATCGGAGTGGCGATCATTCCTCTAGCCCAACCGTTACCGATTGGATCAAGCGACCTACCCGAAAGCTTCGAGCGGGCAGCTCGTCTGAAATCTCAAATTTCACATCTGAGATCTCACGCCTTCCTATTTGGTCTTGCACCGCGAGGAGTTTGCCTGGCCGCGCATGTCGCCACGCGCGCCGGTGCGCTCTTACTCATTTCAAATCTGAAATCTCAAATTTGAAATTAGCCCGTATGGGCCGCACCGTTTCACCCATCACCTGGATTGAATCTGAGATCTCAATCCGAAATCTCAAAACAAACCGTGGCTGGTCTGTTTTCTGTTGCACTTGTCGTCGCCCTGTCTCTCCTCTGAAATTTCAAATTTGAAATCTGAGATTTGAAACCTGGCGCCCCGCCGTTAGCGGGCTCGCTGCCCTTTGGTGTTCGGACTTTCCTCTCCCTCGTCTGAGATCTCAAATTTTGAAATTTGAAATCGGAAACGAAGCAGCGACCGCCCGACTTGCTCTCTTGCAAGGCTGCACGATTATAGCAAACCATTGTTCAACACGACAGCCGGGTTTGCGAGGGCCGAGGACGGCGCGAGTTCTTGGACGAACTTAGAAGAAATTGGACGAACTTAGAAGAAATAGCCCAACCCAACGCGCAAATGATGCAATGCCGTAGGCGGAAGCGTCGAAATGATGAACCAAGTCATCACCGAATGGGTGATCGCCAGGGCAAACAGGTTTGGAACGCGTTGATAGATGGCCGCCCAGATAACGCCTCCGACAAACGTGATCGCCGTGATCCAGACGTTCGGAAGATGGAGCAGGCCGAATATCGCCGCCACAATGAGTATGCTGCCCCAACCTTGGCCCGCCAAAATGATCGCTCGCCGATTTACAAATCCCTGGAGCACATACTGTTGAGCAAGTGCCCAGCAAAAGCCGGCGGCGAATTGCAGTCCGAGATAACGATTCGGATGCCATCGCAGGAAATTAACCGGCGTGCCTAACTTCCAACCGACAAGCAAACAAAGCAAGGCGGTGGCCACCACCGGTACAGTCAGCAAGGAAAGCGCGCGCAGAAAATTATCGAATCGAAAGCCAATATCGCGCATCGACTCACTTCTCAGGAGGTGTGAAACAATGACCAGCACAGTCGCGAGCGCAACGGGAACCGCAATGATCGCCCTGGTCAATCCGGCAGCGGTCGCCGCCAGCCACTCAGCAATGAGGATTGAGGAGACGAGTGACGCAATTTCCCAACCTGCCAGCGCCCGGTCGGTGAGTGCCAATTGGTTTGCGTCGGAAGCCTCGACGGATGCCGTCTTCATCGCTGACCTCACGGTAATCCGTCACTCCTGAATCTGATGGGATTGCCGACGATCTGTAGGGTTCGACGTGACGAAGACCCGCCGCGGTGCAGAATGTAAACCTTGGCCTCGTGTTCCCCGACGGCTAGGTGCGGAGTTTTGAAAACGAACCCATGCCAATCGTCCGGCGCTCGGTTCGCTTGATGGATATCCGATTGCAACTCGTTAGCGGTTTTTTGCTCGATGAAGTTATCGTCAATGAAGAGTTGCACTTCAACTCGCCTGCCCGGATTGCGCTCATCAATGGCCCATCCGGAAATCACCTGGGCATCAGCGCGATCCAACCAACCGTGCAGGGCGGTGTTAGTCGTAACCAGAAACAACCCGACCGCCACTGTGGTGACCAGTAAACCCTCGCAGATCGATTTTCCGATTAGCAGTTTTGCGAATGCTCCACGCGAAAGACGACTCATTGAATCTTGCTCTGCGAGGCGAAAAAAAAAAGGTGGCACGCGTGCGTCCCACCCTCCTCATTCAGCTCGCATGCGGCGCCAGATTATCACAAGGAACGCCTTACCTCGATTCGGTCTCCCGCTTCGAGGATGGGATCCGTGGCCTTACCCTGATTAATCTGCTGCAAGTCGTATTCACGTGTATTCAGCATACCGTCAGCATTACGCTTGGAGATCGTAACTTTTGTGCTTCTTGCGCCTGAGGCCAGCAGCGCCTGAGTCAGCGTCATGCCGGAATGAAACTCTTTTTCGCCCGGCGAAGCGACGTCGCCGCCAATATAAATGAATTCTTTTGCCGGCGAAGAAATTTTGACGATATCGCCCGATATGACGAGCGTGGACATATCATTGTTACTTGCTAATGATAGGGTCGTCTCTTTGCCGTTTCGATTCAGAACCGCGATTGTTGCGTCCGCGCGCGGCAGTGCTTCCGCCAAGAGCGCGAACAATGGCATCGCTTCGCGCCGCAGAACTTTGCGCCCTGGACTGTCGACGGCGCCGCTGACGAGTACGTTGTGACTTGCGTATTCGCGTACATTGACCCTGAGGTGCGGATTCTGCAGGACACGAATCTCCTTGCTCAAGCGTCGCGCTAACTCGTCTGGCGTCAAACCGGCAACCGCTATCGGCGCCGGCAATAGCGGGTATTCGAGTTGGCCGTTCTTCAGGACCGTGAATAAGGTGGACTCTCGTGTTGCGATGTTAATTAACCGAATGTCGAGCACGTCACCAACTCCCACTCGATAGATTACGGTCGGTCCGGCCGCATGAGCCGAACGCATATCTGGGTCGGTCACGTTTGTGATGCTCAGGCTCGTCGGTTTCACGAGTCGCGGTGGCGTCTGCTCGTTCTGCTCAACAGTGGTCGCTAGTGGCGCGGGCGTTGCCGTGACCACGGGCGTTATGACTTTCGGCACTATTTCCGAGTCGCCCCACGCCGGCTTTGAGTCGATCGCAGTTGGCGAACCTTCAGGAACCGGCGTAGTCGTCGCTACCGTACGACCGCGTGCTGGCGTGCTCTGATCGTCTTCAGCACGCGGAATTGCGC
>JBKPPE010000030.1:0-7688 GCA_046733375.1 Acidobacteriota bacterium
ACTTTGGACTGTCCAATCCGAGGTCGAGTCTCAGCACTTGATGCGGGTCGAAGCCAGGATTGACACGAATGAGACGAATAAAACTTTTCAGCATCAATCCCCCACCCACCAGCAGGACGACGGTCAGGGCAACCTCAACTATCACTAGTCCCCTCCCTACGCGACTGCGGCCCGACGTTCCGCGCGTGCCTTCATTGATCCATTGAAACAATTGCGGCTCAGCATTGCGCCACGCCGGAGCAACTCCTGCGAGAACGCCGGTTAGTAACGAAAAGCCGAGTGACGCGAAGAGCACATGCAAATCAATATTGACTTGATCCAGACGTGGGAGATTTATCGAATTGATTCGACTGAATAGATCGACAAGCCACACAGCTGACAGCAGTCCGATTAAGCCGCCGAGAGCAGACAAGATGAGACTTTCAACCAGCGTCTGGCGGACCAATCGCCACCGTCCGGCGCCCAAGGCACTTTTGATCGCCATCTCTCTGCGGCGTGAGCTCGCACGGGCGAGTAATAGATTCGCCACGTTTACACAGGCAATCAACAGCACAAATCCGACTGCCCCGAAGAGGATCAACAAAGGTCTCTGCACGTTTCCGATGATGTCCTGGTGAAGTGCGACCGCCTGTACACTATGACCGCTGTTGGCGTCGGGCATTTCTCGTTCGAGCTGTTGCGAAACAAGGGCTAGCTCTGATTGCGCCTGGCTCAACGTGACCCCATCTTTAAGCCGGCCCATGACTTCATGGCTGTGCTTACCAACTCTGCGCGCTTCAGCGGTTAAATCGATCGGAATCAACACGTCGGGAACTAACTCTAATGCCGGCAACACACCGATGACTGTGTAGGTGTGATCGCCTAGCGCAATTCGCTGATTAATCACATTGCGATCGCCACCGAACCGCTCGAGCCAAAGTTTATGGCCCAACACCGCGACATTTGTCCCACCCGCTTGATCTTCGCCTGGCGCGAATGTGCGCCCGAACATGGGCGAAACGCCGAGTACCGAAAAGAAGCCGGCTGAAACTTCAGCGGCATTGACATTCACCGGATCGCCGCGACCCGTGAGATTTAGTGAGTTAGGATGTAAGAGTGCCAGCGACTCGAACGAACGTGTGCGGTCTCTCCACGCGATGAATTCGTGGGCGGAAATCGGAAGATTCGCTGGCCCCGAGTTGGCTCGTCGCTCCCACACCGTGACAATCCGATCAGGCTGCCTAAAAGGGAGCGGCCTCAGCAGCACCGCGTTCACAACACTAAAGATTGCGGTGTTCGAGCCAATACCGAGCGCCAGAGTGAGCGCGGCGGCGACAGTGAACCCAGGATGCTTCCGGAGCATTCGCAAGCCATGGCGGACGTCGTGCGATAGGTTATTCATCAGCATCATGCCTCTCGTTATTCGTAGCGCAGTGCCACGAGTGGATCGACTTTCGTCGCGCGCCGCGCGGGTATGTAGCTCGCGAGCAAGGCAACAGCGAACAGTATTGTGGCGACGGTCGCCAGGGTCGCCGGATCGTTTGACGAGATGCCATAAAGTTGTGTCGAGACCAGGCGCGAAAGCCAGTAACACCCGATTAAGCCAAACCCCGTTCCCCAGACGCCCAACGCCAGCCCTTTCGCCAGAATCAGTTTCTGCACGTCTCTCTTTCGCGCCCCGAGGGCCATACGAATTCCGACTTCGCGCGTGCGCTGCGCAACCGAATAGGCCACGACCCCATAGATACCAATCGTGGTCAGCACCAGCGCCAGCGAGCCGAAGAAAACCAGAAGCAAACTCTCCATCCTTTCGACGTAAAGGGATCGCCCCACGTGTTCGAACAATGTGCGGATGTTGAAAACAGCCAACGTCGGCGCGATCGAGTGAAGCCGCGTTTGAATCGCGGGCGTCAGCGCTGAAGGATCGTTCGCGGTTCGCACCAACAGATTCATGCTGGTTCGATAGGACTGGGACAGCGGTTGATACATGGCCAGGCGCGACGCTTCGCGAAGGTTGCGATATTTGGTATCGCCTGCGACGCCGACGACTTCGAAAGTCGTGACGCCATCGTTGAAGCTGCGTCCAACCGGATCTGCTCCGGGCCAGAATTTCCTCGCCATGCTCTCGTTGACTATCGTTACCTTGGCGGACTTTTCTGTATCGAGCAGTCGAAAGTCCCGCCCGTAAAGCAGCGGCAACCCGGTAGTGTCAAAGAAGTGTGGACTGACACTAATGATGTCGATCGAAACGTATTCGCTGACGGCGGGGGTTGTGCCGTTTGCCGGCCGCTCGATGCGGCTGCCACCAGCCGAGACAGGCAGGGCGCTGGCCAAAGTTACTGACTGAACTCCCGGCACCGCCGCGAGGTTTTCCAAAGCTGCTGCATAAAAGTTTTTGCCGCGGCTCTGGTCATATCCCTGTAAATCCATGTTCAGAGACAAGGCCAGGACGTTGTCCCCAGTGAAGCCTTTTTCTATTGACTGCAACTTCCAGAGACTGCGAACAAACAAGCCGGCGCCAGCCAGCAGGATCAACGACAGGGCCACCTGCGTCACCACGAGAAGGCTATGCAAGGATGGGCCACGACGAAATACCGGCGTGCTGAGATCGCCTTTAAGGACGGGGACCAACTCTAGTCGCGATGCCCGCAGAGCCGGCATCACACCAAATAAAAGGACGGTCAGAACGGACACGACCAGAGTAAACAGCAGAACCCGCGTATTTGGCGTCACATCGAGATCGAGAGCTCCTCCCGCTCGCGTCCGCAAACCTGAAGCAAGTCCCGAAGTCCACAGGGCCAAAAGGAACCCGAGAGCGCCACCAGCCAGAGCCAGCAAAAGACTTTCAGTGAGAAGTTGGCGCACTATTCGGCGACGAGTGGCCCCCAGTGCCAGGCGGATGCCGATCTCTTTTCCTCGTGTCTTCGCGCGAGCCAACAAAAGGCTGGCAACGTTGGCGCAGGCAATCGCCAGAATTAGCAGGACGGCGATGAAGAGTAATTTGAGCGGGCGAGTCAGTTCCGCAACATAGACTTGATTGCCTGCGGACGCCGTAGTCAGAGCGGCCTCCCATTTAAAATGGCGGGCCACTTCGGAAACTCCGGGGAGCAGCGCGGTAAGTCGCGCCTGGGCCTGTCCGATCGTGACACCCGGCTTTAATCGTCCCGCCAACCTCAACCAGCTTACCTGGTCGCTGGTCAGCAGGGTGGGGTCGGTCTCAAAATCCACGCGATGCGGCAAGGTGAGCCACACGTCCGTCGGCGCACCGCGCAACAGCCCTGAATAATTCTGCGGCGCTACGCCCACGATGGAAAAGCTTCGCCCGTTGAGCGCAATCGTTTTCTGCAGGGCAGCCGTTTCACCACCGAAGCGCCGCTTCCATAACGCATAGCTGATCACCGCCGCACGGGGAGCGCCCGGCCGCTCATCATCCGCGGCGAACGCTGATCCGAATGCTGGTTGAATACCCAGAACCGAGAAATAATTGGCGCTTACAAACTCGGCAGTGATTCGTTCAGTTTGATCACCCGCAGCGAGACCCAGAGTGATGTCCGTGTACGCAATCATTCCGGAAAGCACATCGTTGTGGTCGCGCAAACTCGCGTATAGGGGATACGAGAAATCTGTGTGCGGCTCGCCGCCGGATTCACGCGTAGCAATATTCACAATCTGTTCCGGATGCTGTACCGGCAAAGCACGAAGCATAACGCCGTCGAGCAAACTGAACATTGTCGTGTTCACGCCGATCCCCAGGGCCAGCGAGACCACGGCAACAATCGTAAAGCCTCGATTCTTCCAAAGCATTTGCAAGCCGTATCGCAAGTCCTGCCAAAAGCTGTTCATCTCAGGTCCTCCTGCGAGCGGAGATCCGCTGCTCCGTCAGAAATCGGCGCGGTCGAATCGCTTTTGCACACGACCGCGCTCATATTCAGAGCCGATTGTTTTCGCAGTTTCGACAAACGCTGAGCGCAATTGCGCGTCGCTGCGATAATGATTCATCGCTTCGATTAAGAAGGTTGCCTTCTCGTAATCTGATTGAATCGCGGCAGCCGAGCGCACCAGATCTGCCAAAGCTTCCGCGCTGATCTCATTTGGTTTGAGGGCGCCGGTTAGTGCCCGATGATGTTCATAGTCAGAACCGATGGTGCGAACGGCGTTGAGCCATTCGCGTCTTAAGGCGGCATCGCCCTGATAATTTTCTGCGGCCTTAATAAGGAAGGTGGCTTTCTCGTAGTCTGATTTAATGCCGGCTGCCGACCTGGCAAGGGCCGTCAGAAGTTCCTTACTCAGCTCATCGCGTTTAAACACCGCAGCCAGAACGCGGCCGTGCTCATAATCCGAACCGATCCTGGCGACGGCCTCGAAGTAGTCCGCTACCAGTTCGCGATTTGCGAGAAAAGTTTTCGCGATCTGAATGAGCAGTTGAGAGCGCTCGTAATCGCCCTTGATGCTTGTCGACGCATTGCGTAGCGCCGCTTTGAGATCTTGGTTGCTCACACCCGGCGCTTTCAGTAGTTCTTCAAAATAGATGCGCCGGACGTAATCACCTTTGACGTAAGCTAATTCTTCGATCAGACCGCGCGTCCCACTCTGTTTGAGAATTCTTTGCACGCGATTACGCGCATCCAGGCCACCCTCGCGAACGGCCTGTAGCAACACAGTGCGGAGCCACGCGCGACCTTCCGCGTCGAACGCCGTGAGACGACCGTCGACCGAATAGTCACGGCGTAACTGCCCGTTGCCGGCTCCGGTTACGACCAAACGAAAGGTGTGCGCAGCGCGGCTGTCGTAAATACGCAACGCACCATCGTAAGGAATGTCCGCAACGTCGGAATAATCTTCGTTGAATTGGACGTTGCCCTCGACCTTGACTTCGATTTTTTGATTGCCGTCAGAGTTAACCCAATTCCAGGAGTTGCGCTCGGTCTTATCCTGAGCCTGTGGCGATTGCACGATGAAAAACACCGCGAGCATCAGCAAGACCATGCATCCGCCTATCTTTGAGAGTGATTTTTTCATTTAAGATTTAATTCCTTCCTCTTCGAAATCTCAGTTTGAATAGGTTCTTTCCTTCTAGTTGTTCCTCGTTGCGCCTCGGTCTTCGCTCTACTCGTATCGCAACGCCACCAGTGGATCGACCTTCGTGGCGCGCCTTGCCGGGATATAACAGGCCAACAGCGCCACCGCGATCAGCGCGACGCTAATCGCGACGAACGTCAACGGATCAGTGGCGCTGACGCCGAACAACGCGGTTCTTAAAAGTCTCGTCAGTCCGAACGCGGCGGCCACGCCCATTCCCAGACCGACTGCGATCCATCCCATGCCACCACCCACAATTAGTCTCAGTACGTCGGCTCGCTGGGCGCCCAGCGCCATACGGATACCAACTTCATGAGTCCTTTGGGCGACGCTGTAAGCAGTCACCGCATAAATTCCCGCCGCGGACAGAAGCAAAGCGATCCCCCCGAAGACACTGAGCAAAAACACATTGAATCGCGGCTGAGTCACCGATTCGCTGACACGCTGCTCCATGGTTTGTATTTGAGAAACGGGAGCGCTGCGATCAACTTCGGCCACCGCAAAGCGCACCGCGGAAACCACGCTCTCGGGTTCCACCGAAGTTCGAATCGCGAGGGACATGCCGGACCACACGTCCTGTCGATAGGTGAAGTACAATTCGGGTGACGCCTCTTCGCGCAACTCGAGGTTGCGGACATCGCCGACCACACCGATTACTTGAAACCAGATCGGCTGGCCGTCACGCTCAACACCCGCTAAATTTATTCGCTTGCCAACCGGGTCTTCGTTCGCGAAGTTTTGCCGCGCCAACGCCTGATTGATGATGAGTACCCGGGATGATTGGTCAGTGTCCTGTTCGTTGAAGACCCGGCCTTCGACAACCGGAATCCTCATGGCGCGAAAATAATCTTCACTAACGCCGCGGTAGTTGGCCGATGGCCACTTGTCGGGAGTTGTCTCCGGACGGCCTTCAATTCTAAAGCTGGAGGTCGGACCTTTGACCAATGGCAAGGCATTGATTGCGCCAACACTTTGGACACCGGGAATTGCGCGGATGCGCTCCAGCACGCGGCTGTGGAAAGATACGTAGTCCGCATCCGTCCGATATTTTGTGCCCGAGGGAGATACCTTGACCGTGAGCACCTGCTTTGGATCATAGCCGGCATCGACGGAATTCAGCTGAATGAAGCTGCGAAATAAGAGTCCCGCCCCAGCGAGCAAAACTACCGATAACGTAACCTCTGACACCACCAGCAGATTACGCAGGCGATTGTGACGGCGGCTCGTCGACGATCCGCGACTGCTCTCCTTCAGTGATTCCTGCGTTTCAACTCGTGAGAGCTGCAATGCCGGTGCCATGCCAAACAATATTCCGGTCAGTAACGAAGCAGCCACGGTGAATCCGAGGACGCGCCAATCAATAGTTATTTCGCCGGCGCGCGGAAAATCCGGGGGCAGGAGTTTGGTTAAGAACGCCACGCCCCACGATGCGAAGAACAAGCCCAGGGCTCCTCCGGCTAACGCTAAAAGAGTGCTCTCCGTCAGCACTTGTCGCATGACACGCCAACGCGAGGCTCCCAATGCTTCGCGTATCGCCATCTCTTTCTGACGAGATGCAGATCGGGCTAACAGCAGGTTCGCCACGTTCGCGCACGCGATTAGCAATACAAAGCCGACCGCTCCGAACAGAAGCCAAAGCATAGTTTTGGTCTCGCCAATCAGGTGTTGCTGCAACGAAACCACTCGATCAAAACGCGTGTTGTTGAAATCGGGATACTGCTGCCGCAATCGAGATGTGATGGTGTCCATCTCGGTGGCCGCCTGCGGCAATGACACCCCGGGTTTGAGCAAAGCGACCGCGCTGAGATATCCGAGCCCGCGT
Source organism: Acidobacteriota bacterium (assembly GCA_046733375.1). Classification (GTDB taxonomy): domain Bacteria; phylum Acidobacteriota; class Blastocatellia; order Pyrinomonadales; family Pyrinomonadaceae; genus UBA11740. The sequence goes on from JBKPPE010000030.1 coordinate 6,881, forward strand.
ATCTGGGTCACGTCCGCGGTCTCATTCAGCTCGGGCGCGAGTTTGAGCGGCGGCAGCCAAAGTTCTGTCTTATTGGGATACTGAAAACCTTGAGGTGTGATTCCAATGACCGTGTAAGTGCGGCCATCAAGCGTGACCGTCTTTCCAACTAGCTGCGGATCGCTGCCAAAAATGCGCTGCCATAAATTATGACTGACAACCGCGACCGGTGCATGACCTGCTTGTTCATCCGCCGGAATGAAAAGACGGCCGTGAAGCGCATCTGTCCCAAACACGGAAAAGAAATTTGCGGACGTGACAGCGATTTCAATACGTTCTGCCTGGTCAGACAATGCCAGGTTTGCCGGGCGCTCCAATATCGCGGCCAGATGTTCGAACGAGTTACTCTGCGCTCGCCAATCCAAAAAGTTTGCCGGTGTTACCTGGCCCGGCCTTCCATTCTTTCCGAATTCCTCAATTGCAACGATGCGTTGCGCATTTCGATAAGGCAGACGCCGGAGCACGACGGCATTGACTACGCTGAAGATCGCGGTCGTCGCGCCGATGCCAACCGCCAGTGTCAGAACGACGATCGCCGCAAAGGCCGGACGCTTTAAGAAGCTGCGGAAGCCGTATCTAACGTCGCCAATTAAGTTGCTCATGAAAAACCTCTTGTCGGTATCGTTTCATTCATTCATAACGAAGCGCCACGAGCGGATCGACTTTCGTGGCGCGCCGGGCCGGGAGATAACAGGCCAGGAAGGCAACAACTCCGAGCAATATCGTAATTAGCACCAGGGTCGTTGGATCAGTTGGCCTGACCCCATAC
>JBKPPE010000031.1:0-9385 GCA_046733375.1 Acidobacteriota bacterium
GGCTGTAAGCGGTCATGCCGATGGCGTAAATGTCGGAAGTTGGCCGGACGTTCCGGAAATCGCGAATCTGCTCAGGCGGCATATAAGCGAAGGTCCCGGCCATATCACCGGCCATGGTGATGCCGCTCATCCCGGATTGCGTGAAACTCTTGGCCAGCCCAAAGTCTGTCAGCTTCGCGGTGTAGTTTGGAGCAGAACCACTCAGCAGAATATTCGACTCTTTGATGTCGCGATGGATGTAGCCCTTGCCATGCGCGTAAGCGAGCGCATCGAGCGATTGCGCAATGACATCGATCGCTTGTTTATAAGGAAGACGGCCACCCTGGGAGTCAGCCAGCCGCGCCGCGTCCGACCCTTCAACGAACTCAGTAACCAGATAGACCGCGCCGTTTTGCGTACCACTTTCGATATAGCGCACGATGTTCGGATGATCGAGCGCCGCGGCGACTTCGATTTCGCGCATGAACCGGCGCACCGCTTGATCAGCAACGGCAACTTCGGGCAGCAAGGTTTTGATCGCGACCGCGCGCCCGGTCTTTTCTGAGCGCGCCAGCATCACGCACCCCATGCCGCCGCGGCCAAGCATCTTAATCATCTCGTAACCGGGCACCGGTTGCGGTTGTCGCTTCAGTTCTTCGCGACACTCTTCGCAGATGAAAGTCATCGGCTCGTTGGTCGCAGATCCTTCCACGATTTCACGCCGCCCGCAGTTCGCGCACTCGATTTTGATCTCGAACGGCTTTGTCAGGGTCGGCGCTTCAGCTTCGCTCGGCCGCTGTTCAACTTGCACGTCAACTTCCAGAACTGTTTGGCCACCCTGAATGCGGTCGCCGCTTTTCAGAAAACTTTCCTGAACGCGCTGGCCATTGACGTAAGTGCCATTGGTGGAGCCGAGGTCGCGCAAAAAACAACGTGGCGGCGCAATCTCAAGCAGGCAATGATGGCGGGAAAAGAAACGATCTTCGGGAAGATAAAGATGAGCGTTCTCGCTGCGGCCGATCAAAAACGTGTCGTGCTGATCGAAAACGAACTCCTGCCCGTGGTAAGGACCGGCCAGGACTCGCAACGTGACACGCATAGAGTGCAGATCATCTACTGATTTCCAAATCGTCGAATGCGACCTCGGTAGTGTCGCTGGTGTACAACCCGACCCGGCCGTTTTGCAGATTCTCGGTGTCAGTAATCGACGTCACGAACTGACCGTTGATGTAGAAGTCGAGCTTGCGATCGCGAATCCGCACTTCCAGCTGATTTGGCGTCGTGCCGGTGCGGATCGTGCTGGACGGCGTCCAGTTGACGATTTTGGTTTCGCTGCTCGCCTTGTGCTGCACGATGGCATATTGCGGATTGTCGGCGTTCTTAATCAGAAAACCGATGTCCTGAAACGAGGTGTCCGTCTTTTCTCCGTGCACCAACAACCCATAGCCGCTGTTCGGAGCCTCGCCATCGACGCTGCGCGTCGTGATGCGCACGGTCGAATTTTCATCGTAATAGTCTTTTCGATTGGGAGCGTATAAAACGATGTATCCGGTCTTGGTCGAGTGCATGTGGAACTCATCGTCGTCGTACCAACTGCGCCCAAACTGTGACGTGCCGCTGTACCAGTTTTCAGTCGAGAAATCGTCCGTGTAAGACGACAACGTCGCGCGCGTATTCGCATTTTCGTTTGTGTTGCCGTTGCGATTGGCCGAGCGCGCGTTCGCATTTGCATTGCTGTTCGCGTTCGCGTTGTTGTTGTTATTGCTCATGCTGGCCAGCGCGATGATGAGGATCAATCCTCCGATTCCCATGAAGACCAGTACTGCGCCGATGCCGAGAATCCACGGCCAGACGCTGCGCTTCTGTGGCGCGATTGGCGGCATGGGTGACCATTGGGGCGGCGGCGGCGACGCCGGCGGCGGCATCTGTCCCGGCCCATAAGCAATGGTTGGCTGCGGCGATGTTTCGCGCGACGGCGGATATTGAACGGTCGCACTCGGATCGAAAGACGACGGCGCACTGGCGCTCACCAGTGGCGAACCATCATCCAGACAAAAACTGAGAGCGTCGTCAGTGTACGTGCGATTACATTGCGGGCAGCGCTTCATTCTCTGGCCTCGATTCGTGATTGGTGCTGCGGGTCAACGCCGGCTGGGGTCGATGAATCGCGCGGCAAGTCTACAAGAGAACTTGAAAAACGCTCAAGTGTGACGTGAATTACAGCGTTCGGCCGCAGCGTCCACAGAATTTCGTTCCGGAAGGATAAGTCACGCCACATCGTGAACACAGCACTTCGACCGGTCGCGGCGCTGACCACGCGATCTGCGAACCACCGAGCGATGCGCCACAGCGACCGCAGAATTTTGTCCCGGCCGGTTGGTCTGCGCCGCAACGCGTGCAGCGGAGATTTCCGCCCTGCGGAGACATCTGAGGTTTGTTGAGACTGGGGCTTGGAGTAATGCGTACGGAAGGCGTCGGCGTCGTATGAATCTCGCCGCCTGCCGTGACGGCTTCGAACGCAGTATTGCCGCATCGGCCACAAAACTTTGCACCGGCGGCGAAACGCGATCCACATTTTGTGCAGGACACGATCGCCGGTGTCTTGATCTCTTCCCCGGCAACGCTGCGGAGACTTCCGCCTGCCGATGGCGATAAGCCGCTGGTCGCAGCAGACTTGAATTGCGCCTGGATGATTTGCTCTTCCGCGTCGGAACGAATCTCAATCACACGCTCGTCGTCATTGTCACCGGGATTGGCGATGCGCAGGACATGCTGGCCCGGCGGAATCGAAGTGAGAATCAAGCGGCCCGATCGTCCAATGCTGCCGTGCCGCTCGTCATCGACGTAAACTTCAGCTCCCGACGGCGCCATCACCACGACGCGCGTTTCGCCTTCTTCCTCTTCGAGTATCGAAGAGCCGCCGACGGCTTCGTCGAATTCATGAAACCAGTCAGCGACGGTCATGGGACGGCCGTCGGCTTCCTTTGCCAACGCGTGCATCACCGATTTTTCGACTGGCGCCGGAATATCGGATCGCAGAGTGCTTAACGCGGGAGTTTCCTGCGTCAGCTTCTGCGCAAAGATTTGCATGATCTCGCCGGTAAATGGTGGCCGACCGCCGAGCATGTGATACGCGATCGCGCCGAGCGCGTAAACGTCGGCGCGCGCGTCGAGCGTGGCGCCGGCCTGCATCTGCTCGGGCGCCATGTACTCCGGCGTGCCGAGAATTCCGCGCGAGGCTGGTCCTGATCCTGACGTAAGACCGGCGAGGCTCTGATTGATGATCTTAGCAAGGCCAAAGTCACCAACCTTGACGATGTCATCGCCGGCGAGCGTGGTTCCGTCTTTCTTCTTTTTTTGCACGATGAAGATGTTCGCCGGTTTCAAGTCACGATGGAGGATGCCTTCGTCGTGGGCGGCTTCAACTCCCGCGCAGGTCTGGCGCAAAAGCGTCTGTGCGCGCTGCACGGGAATCGTTCCTTCGCGTCGCAGCAATTGGTAGAGCGATTCGCCTTCCACGTATTCCATCACCAGAAAGAAGACGCCTTCTTCGCTCTTGCCGAAGTCGGTCACGCCAATCACATTCGGATGTTGCACCGAAGCCGCGGTGCGCGCCTCTCGTTCAAAGCGCGCTATCGCTTCGCCTTCCTGCAAATCTTCGTCGGACAAAACATCGGGACGAATTGTCTTGACGGCGACCCGCCGAGTAACGAGATTTTCGTCACGCGCGACATAAACCTGGCCCATGGCGCCGCGGCCGAGACGTTTGTCGAGCCGATACCGGCCATTCAACAGAGTCGTGCCCGGCAGAGTGTTCTTAGTCTTCGATTGATCGTCAGGACAGACGAGAATTTCGTCTTCGTAACAACGTTCGCAGCGGGGACATTCGCGCATCTGAGGGGTGTTTCGGCTGTTAATCTCGAAGCGAAAGCATAAGTCCTCGCCGCTAACCGGTCAATTGAAAGGCAACAACATATTGCGGCTTGAACTGTCCTGATCCACTGGAAATGGGCCAAAATATTTGTCTTTACTTGCCGAGCCTACTGGCTTCATAATTTCGGCCCCTCGCGAGATCACAAAATCAAACGAGGGCTGGGCTGTATAGAGGCCCGGAAAAAATGCGGGCACGATGCCCGCGTTTGTGTCTAGTGGCACAGACTTCAGTCTGTGGATCAAAGCTAAGGACAATCACAGACGGAAGTCTGTGCCACCCTGGAGGATCCCGATGCGTTCGATTTGGAAAGGTCACATCAGATTTCTGCTCGTCGCGATTCCGATTCGCGTCTATAACGCGCTGGAAGCGTCTGAGCGAATTCAGTTCAATCAACTGCACCGTGATGACTACGGTCCGATCGGTTACGACAAGCGCTGCAAGAAGTGCGGCCAGATTGTCAGTAACGATCAGATCACCAAGGGTTTTCAATACGAACCCGATCGCTACGCGATTGTCGAACCGGAAGAGATTGCCAAAATAAAAATTAAGACAACGCGCGCCGTCGACATCCTCGGTTTTGTCGAGAACGACGAAGTCGCGCCGATGTTCTATGACGCACCGTACTACATTGGCCCGGATGGTCCGGTAGCCGAAAAACCTTTCGCGCTGTTACGTCAGGTTCTCAAGGACACTGGAAAGATCGGCTTAGCGAAGGTTGTGCTGCGCGATCGCGAGGACCTCGTCGCGGTATTCCCGCACGGCGACGGCATCGTGTTGCAGAAGCTCCGTTACCCTGCCGAAGTGCGCAAGATCGAAGACGTTCCTGAAATCGACGCGACTCCGAAAATCGATAAGAAGGAGTTGGCGCTGGCGACCAGTCTCGTCGAGCAGATGATTACGACGTTCGGAGACATTGACACAGTCGATCACTATCACGAAGCGTTGCGCAAACTGATCGACTCGAAGATTAAAGGCAAGAAGGTCACCGAATTCGAGAAGTACGAAGAGCCGCCGCGCATGGACATCATGACGGCGTTGAAGAAGAGCTTGCAGGCATCCTCGCGTAAGCCGATGGTCAAGGCCGAACCTGCGGCCAAGAAGAAAGCCGCACTCACTCTGGTTAAAGCAAAACCGGCCGTCGCAAAGAAGCGGAAGGTTGGGTGAGATTGAATCCGCAGATTTCACAGCATTAGGGGTGTAATCAAGGCCTTTTGCGTCTTCAACGGAACTCTCGGATCAGAATGACGTCGCGTGTCTGGGTACCGCGAGCAAGCACAAGATTGTGTCCATCCACGGAAAGAGCAAATTTGAAGATACGATCAGATTTGAAGTTGGTTAACTGCTTGGGCGGATCGCCGTTAATAGGTTGCCTCCAGATGTTGGAGACGCCATTGAGATTCTGTACGTACACCAATGAACTGGAATCCGGTGTCCATTCGAGTCCAACACCGGGTAACGCGGACTCAGCCATGGGTAGAAGATTTGTTGGTCGCCCCCCAGCCGATGGAATGATTGCAAAGTGCGGGATCTGCTGGTCATCTTGATATCCGGCTGCGATCAGCTTCCCATCGGGAGAGATCCGCGGAAAAACAGTCCAATAGTCAGTCAACGGCACCGGGTCACCGCCCTCTATCGAAACCTTCTCGATCTTGGGAGTGCCGGCTTCCGTCACGGTCCAGAAAATTACCCACTGGCCGTCCGGCGTGAACTGTGGGTTGAGATTACCAAACGCACCGCCAGTGAGTTGTTTCTGATTGCTACCGTCTGCATCCATCTTCCAGATGTTCGTGGATTCGACATGGAGTGAATCGAAAACGATGTGACGGCCATCGGGTGACATCTGCGGTAGCATTTTAACGGCAGAATCCGCGGTCAACTGTTTTCGTTCCGTCCCATCACGATTCATCAACCAGATGTCAGAGTCGTCCCCAGTCTTCAAAACGCAAAGTATTTTCCCGTCCGGCGTCCAAGCCACACCATTTAACCCATCAAACTTTCCCACAGTGAGTTGGTTTGCGCGATCCGCTCACCCGTCCATTGAGGAAACCCAAATTCTCGAGGAGCGATCCTCCTGCGCGGCCACGATGGCACTGGAGTCGGCCGTGATGCTCAGGCTGCTTTCCAAATAGCCGTTCAGATCATTGGTGATTCTTTGCACTTCGCCGCCGGAATGAGAGACGTACCAGAGTTGTAGTTGGGAAGTGTGATTCTCGAGAGCAAGGACCATTAATCCGCTCCCGTCACCGAGCCAGACGGCACGGGAAATGTGACTCCATCTATGTGGGGTCATCCATTGCTCCTGTCCACTGTCGACAGGTATGACGTCGATTGATTCGTACAGAAAGTCCGGCCCCACAGAAGCTCCGCAAACAATTGTCTTGTCATCGGGCGACCAGGTGGGCCCGCTGTCCAGATATGACTGCCCTTCCTTCCTCACGAGTGTCTGCGGTGCCGAGCCATCAATGTTGGCGACGATCAAAGAATCCACCCGATGTGGGAGCGGAACGGTTCGAATGAAGGCCAAACGCTTACCATCTCGGGAAAGACCCACCGGGCCATTGATGTTCTCCAAGACTTTTCGTGAAGTGCCGCCCAGAGTGGGAATTTGATAAAGCACCCCACGTTCGTCCTGAATCTCCGCCGTGTAATAGATGAGGCTGCCGTCGCGCGAGAAAGTGGGTCCCGCGATCTGGCCGTCCGTGGGCGAAACGATCTCTCTTTCGGCGGCCTGTCCCACCTGCTTGAGCCAGAGGCCTGCTTTTCCTCTGTCCTCGCGTACATATGCGATGTAGTTTCCATCAGGAGAAATGGCGGCGGCCGTGGCGTTGCCACCGTCTGTGAGCCTCGTAATTTTCATCGATTGTGCCGAGAACTTCGCAGTCGGTTGCCGGCGCCTCAACAGTCCTAACAAACCATAAACCAGACCGCCGAGCAGGATCAGGCCGATAGCGGCCGTAACCAAAACCCCTCTTTTATGACTCTTAATTTCACGGACAATGTACTCGGCGCTTGAGGATGGACCCGCCGCGCCACCCGTCATCGTGGCGACGGACGTGAGGCGCGCGCTGTTGGTTGACTGGTTGAGACCGACCCGATGCCTTGAATCTTCTCGCAAACCATCAACGGTAAGCTCTTGCTGTAACTCACGAAGATCAGAAAACATTTCGCGAGCAGTCTGGTATCGATCCTCTCTTTCCTTTCGCAGCGCCTTAGCGACGATCCACTGGAGTCGCTCCGGGACTTCGGCCGCAATTGGCGACTGCTTATCCCTCAAAATCGCGGCGCGCATATCCTCTGCAGTCTCGCCGATAAACGGCAATCGGGTCGTAAGCATCTCGTAGACCACCACACCCAGACTCCAGATGTCTGTGCGCTCGTCGACGGTGCCAGCGCGCGCCTGCTCCGGTGACATGTACGCCACCGTGCCCATTATGACGCCCGGCGCTGTATTCCAGACTCGCGTTGCGGCTCCCGAATCCAAGCCGTCAGCATTGCGCGTCGGAAGGGCCACCTTTGCCAAGCCGAAGTCGAGCACTTTTACTAAACCGTCATCCCCACGGATCATGATGTTTTCGGGTTTGATGTCGCGGTGGATGATGTTTACCCGGTGGGCTGCCACCAGCGCGGATGCCACTTGAATCGCAATCTCCAACGCTTCATCGAGCCCTATCGACGAGCGAATGCGCTCGCGCAACGTCTGACCCTCAATGAATTCGGTGGCAATGAACTGATGGCCATCTTCTTCACCGATCTCGTGAATGGTGATGATGTTTGGATGGTTGAGCGCCGACGCGGCACGCGCTTCCTGTTCAAAACGTCGGAGCCGTTCAGGTTCTCGCGTGACATCCGACGAAAGAAACTTGAGCGATACCTTTCGATGTAGCCTTGTATCTTCGGCCAGGTAGACTCGGCCCATCCCGCCTTCACCGATGAGCGAGACGATGCTATAGCGCCCAATAATCTGGCCAGCAGTCAGTGTTCCATCCTCTATCAACATCTCGGCTGCTGCCTGATACGCCGGAGTATCAACGAAATTCTCGGTTTCTTCGTGAGACTTGATTAGAGATTCCACTGCATGTCGCAGCGAGGTGTCCCCACCACAAGATCGTTCCAAATAGGCTGCGCGTTCGTCCGGCGCGAGCGCGACGGCGTCGTGGAAGAGCGCCTTTAGTTTTTCCCAACGAGAGTCTGACATTGATCAGCGCCAGCCCGCTCAAACGCGAGCTCAAATAAGGTGTGGGATTATAAAACGGGTGACGTTAAAGCCACCCCTTCTCTGCCAGGCTGTGAAGTTCAGAAATGTCTCGGTGAGGCCTTTAGTTCGCGGCGCTCATCTCGTTTCGCAGCCAGGCGCGAGCGAAGGTCCAGTCGCGCATCACCGTTCCAGGGGAGACCTTCAATAGATTCGCAGTCTCTTCGATACTAAGACCGCCGAAGAATCTCAATTCCACAATCTGACTCTGACGCGCATCGATCGCCTCCAACCGGTTCAAGGCGTCATCTATGGCAACGACGTTCTCCGCCTGTTGGTGGGCAAGATTCTCGACTTCATCCAGTGGCACTTGAATCAGGCTGCCGCCGCGCTTGGCTGAGTTTCGCTTGCGCGCTTCGTCCACCAGGATTTGTCGCATCAACCGCGCGGCGATGCCGAAAAAGTGCGCACGGTCTTCCCAAGCGGTTGTTCGCTGCCCAATAAGCCGAAGATAAGCCTCATTAATCAATGCTGACGTTTGCAGGATGTGCCCGGCTTGCTCACGCCGCATGTGTTGGTGCGCGAGCCGGTGCAGCTCATCGTAAACCAGCGGTGTTAATTGTTCTAAAGCGCTCTCGTCCCCTTCGCTCCACTTCCGCAGCAGCAAAGTCACATTGTCCGATGCGATTGTCATTAGAGGTTTCCTGCGCGCTTTGCGCATTAGTGGGTAGAGCATACCAGCACCCCGCAGGTGCCGCCCAGCAGGTGTTTTTCTGCGCCGTAGATCGCAGCAAACAGTTAACGGGGCGGGACTGCTGAAGAGTTTAACTGCTGAAGAAGGCATTAGTTGGTCGAGCGAGGATTGAAGTACCGAGGGCGACCACGTCAGGTTTTCTCCGGTACGCTGTTACTGGCCTTGCCGAACACGCCGATTTTCGAGTCAAGAGGTGGGAATATATGAAGCTATTCAACTCCATCGCAACCGTTTTCCTGATTGCATCAGTGGTTGGTCAGGGCAATGCCCAGTCACCGATCATTCGCAACCCATTTCAAATTCCGTCGCGCGAATTTCGCGGGCCGTTAACCAAACAAATGCTTGGACGATCTGCGAATGGGCCCGGTGGAATCGATAACACACGCGAACGGCACGTCGACAGTCAGGCAACCCGTCATCAGAATAAGTTCGATCGACCGAATTCACATTTTCCAGGCGGTCTGCCCACCTGGACCGGAACGATTGATTATCAGGGTCTGGAGTTTACTTATCGCATGGTCGGCAG
>JBKPPE010000032.1:0-4472 GCA_046733375.1 Acidobacteriota bacterium
ATTTAGTAGCTTGCGCGTGTGGCGCGTGTCTTCACAGGCAATGAGGTCGACCTCGCGCAGTATGCGCAACGCGCGTTGAGTGATGTCTTCGAGGTTGCCAATCGGCGTCGCGACGATGAAAAGGGTGCCGGGCACGGAGATATTCTCGCACTGCGAGCCGCTTCCGAAAACTGAGCAAAGATTTTTCTAATGCGAATTCGGCCGTCTTGAGGGCTAACGCCTGGCTAGTTGCGACAGACGGCCGCGGAACAACACGCCGCCGGCAACGTCCAATCCGATTTTGGGGTCTTCGGCGCGTGGAAGTTCCAGCACGAGCATATAGCTGCCATCGCCCAGGTCGCGTACACCACCGACTACCCGTCCAACCGAAAGCTCCGCGGAGATGTCCGTTGCGAAGCCAGGACCCATCAAATGTCCGTGAGCGTCGCGCGGAGTGAGAATTACTCTAACCTCGCGACGCCCACTGTTTGCTTTGCGCTCGGTCGTGAATATCTTGCTCAGACGCGGATCGGGTTTAGCAAATCTAACCACAGTGGTCATCGTCTGTGTCCTACTGAATTGACCCAGGCTCCGCGCATCTCCGTCGATGGTTACGAAGACAGTGTAAATACCAGGGACCGCTGGTTTGATTCGCGTGCTGAACTCGCCCTTGTCGTTCGGCCTCAGGATCAATTTGTCCTCTGTTGTTTTGAAAGCAGCCAATCGCTTCGGATCTTGCGTCAGCGCGAGGAGTTGCCGCTGCGCGAGAGAAAGTCCGGGCTCGGGAGCGGGCAGTTCCTTTGACGGGTACTTAACGATGATGTCACCAGCGGTGATCGATGGGCTGAGTAATGTGGCCGTTACTCTAACGTTTCCGTCAATCGGCCGTCCTGCGGTCGCGACCCGGACGACCAATTCGATTGGCTCACCGGATCGAGGGCGCTTTTCGTTGAAGCTCGCCTCATACCTGATGGGACTGCCGTCGACGATGGCAGCGGCCTCGTATTTAGTGTCTGCCTTGCCTTTAATTCGGATCTCCCAATTGCCACGGGCCGCAATCGACTTGCTGGCCGGAAGGTTCATGACGAAAATCTTCGAAGCGGCGCCGTTGATGAATTGACCGGCGGACGTCACATCGACGCCGTTTCTGGCTACCGCGAAATCGAGCTTGTTTCCTCGCTTCCAGTTCACCATCAGAATTAGCCTGCGCACACCTTCCTCGATCGCAAACGCCTCGCTCGTATTTCCGGCGCCAACGATGCCACGCCGATAGGACACCAGTTGCGGACTCGAGCCGCGCAGCGTGTCGATCAGCACTTCAGTGAAGAACTGATTGAGCAGATTTGCTTCGACGGTCGTGCGCGCATTTCCATTCGTAGCCGTCGCAATCTCCTGGAGCAGCGCGGGATCGGCTGCGCCGATGCCGATAGTGTCGATGGCAATCCCAGACGACTGATCCAAAACTGTATTCGGACTGGTCGGCAGAACGTTAGACACGGGCCGTGAAGTGTTGTCATTCGCGATTACCAGTTGGTTGCCGCTGGTCAGCACCATCGGGTTGACGTTCTGCAGGCCGTCGGTAAACAAGATGACACGGCTGATCGGCGGGCGGGCACGAACTTGTTTCAGTATGTTGATTGCCTGCTGCAATCCTGCGCCCATGGCTGTCAGGTTCGTCGGCCCTTGATTGAAGACGTCGGCGCTGACGCTTGTCCCGTCGTCGAGGAGCAGGAACCCGCCCGTATTCATTGGAGGCACCGTCGGAAACCAAGTCACATTAGTGCTGAAGTAGGTTGCGCCCAGACGATCTCCGGGCCGGTTAGCCGTGTCGCCGGTGGCTATCCAAAGATTAACGAAGAGATCAACTGCGTCTTGAAGTACCTCGGCTCGCGTCTGACAGGATGGCTGTGCACAGACTCGCAATCCCATGCTGCCGGAAAAATCTAAAGCGAGCATCACGGCTGCTCTGGGAATGACCGGAACGTGAACCGGACCGGAGACGCCGGTGACGGTGATGTCCGCGGTGGTGCAGGTCAGTCCATCCGGCGATCGATGATGCACCGCTGCAGAGAGGGCCGCGCAAATTACCTCAGGCGTGTGAACGGTGTTCTGGTGAACCGCGATACTCTTTCTTTCGTTTTCGCTCGCCAGGCCAAAAAACGTTGGAACTGTCTGCCAACCGTCATCAGTGATTGTGCTGGCCGGAATGTTGATAGCGTTGGCGCTCCGGTTCCGCGCCATCGGTCGACTCTGGCACGCGCCAGGATCGTTTTGACCGCCGACCAGATCGCGACCCTGGCCGTCAAAGACCGTCACATACAGCGTCCCAGCCGCAGGGGAATTTGGCGCGCCGCCGGGGGTCAAGTCAGAGCGGCTACCAGGAGCTTCTTCGTTGACTGGTGGATTGCCGGTCTCGTTTAGGTTCTTGATAAAGTCGGTGCCGCCGTCGGGAAAGGGATCCTCACAGTCTGCACTCTGAATTAAGAGCGTGGGGATGGTATTGCACGCGGCGGCTGTCCGGCCGTTCGCGAGTTGCTGAGCGGAGCAGGTATTCGGCAGGGGTACTTTGACTCCATGATTGGGCGGAGCCAGGGCAACAAACTCAGACACGGGATTGAAACCGTAATTAGGATCGGCCAGCAGGTTCTTCAAATACAATCGACTGCTGAGCGTGCCCTTGCTGTAGGCGATGATGACCACTTTTACATTCGTCGTCTGGCCGGGAACATGCGGATAGGCGTAGTTTGGATCGTGACGATGCAGGATCAAGTCTACGGCCTCACGAATCTCCAGCGCGTCGAGATGGATCGAATGGCCCTGGTTCACGAAACGGATGTAGTAATCCTCAATATCCAGCCAGCCATTCTTGGCGAGATCGAGCGTCTGCATGAAGGATGTCAGACCGCGCAGAGAGTCTTGCCAGTTCTTCCGGTAATTCCGATCAGTATCCGTGTCGCTATCGGTGTTGTGTCCGTGCACGAAGAGAACAGGCAAGTGGGCGCGAGGTGTCGGCAAGGGTGTCGCCGGAGCAACCTCGAGTCGCGTCTCGACCAATTGCGGAGTCGGGCTGCCGTCAAAGGCGCGAAAGTACACTTCCGGCGTAGGGGTCTGAGCTGATATGGCCACCGCGAACACAAATAGGCCGACGCAAATCACGCTCAGCCGCCAGGCCAGGAATTTTAGCGTCATTGGGATGTTCCTTTAATGAAAGATTAGGACGAGCGGCAAGTGTACACCTGTTCTGACTTGAAGTTTCCAAAGCTTGCTAAAGAGTAAACACAAAAGCCCTGCCCGACATTGTCGAGCAGGGCTTCCGAAGAGAGACAGCTGATGGGTGAGCGTTAGTTCGGAAATCCGGGAAGACGCTGCCACCACGGCACGTTGTTGCGATTGTCCTGGCGACGTCCACGACCGTAATCATCGTTGCCATAGATCGAACCACGGTAACCGTACGCGTCAGAGATCACGTTCAGTTCATTGCGAATCTGTGACCACAGAGACGATAGGCGAGAACTGGCGAACTGACGCGGCAGCATGCGCTCAACCACGTTGGCCTGTCGCAGCACCCGTTGCGCTTCATCGGAACTGCGACTCATGTCACGGCCGTTGCCAAATGCTGACTTCAGGTTACCGACTGCATTGCGGAAATCATGGGCTTCGCGATTAATCTGATCTTCGCGACGCGAGCCATTTATGCGACGATTCTGATCAAGATCGCGATCGACTTCTCGCTCGAAATCTTTCGCCAGACGATCCAGCCGCTGAATGCTGTCGCGCACATAACGATTATCGCGATCCCGACCGTAATCTGGCCGTCCCCACTGATCGTTTCGATATTGCGCTGACGCCGCGACGGGAACCAACAGAGCCAGCAAGCCCGCCAGCAAACCAAATTTGATTAGTTGTGTTTTCATCTCAATATCTCCTTACCAAGTACGAGTGCGCGCCCCGCGCCTCAACTGCCCGGCTATTAGGCAACCACTGTGCCGTGATCGTTTTTCGGAGAAATCGCGGCAAAAAAGGATTGAGTAATTCGGAATTCGCGAGCCAGGGTAGGCCGTGCGTCGCATTCGGTGCACGCGGGGCGGAAATCGTTTGCGAGTGCCGAGACAAACGAAAGCCTCGTCGCCTGGGAGGCAGCGACGAGGCGTCGTCCAGTTTCACCGCCAATCAATCAAAGCTAACGGCTCACTGTGTTAGTAGCGGATGCTCATGTCATACGCGTCGGCAATGACGTGAAGACTCGATCGAATCTGAGCCAGCTCCTCATCCACGTCGGTTCGGCCGGTTCGCAGTCTCAGGTAACGATCAAGACGCATACCCTGGTCGATCACATTGCGCGCTTCATCACAACTACCGCTTAGGTCGCGGCCACCAGTCGAAGCCCGCCTTAACTGTCGCACGGCGATTCGAAAATCGCGCACTTCAGCGATCGCGTTAGTGTCGGTGGGACTGGTTACCCAGAAAAGACCGCCTAAAACTCGCCGTCCGCG
>JBKPPE010000033.1:0-6526 GCA_046733375.1 Acidobacteriota bacterium
TCATCAAAGCGCACGCCGCCAAGGCCGGGGTCCCCAACATTTCCCCGCACACACTGCGTCACAGTTTTGGGACTCACTTGATGCAACGTGGCGCGGACTCGCGTTCGGTGCAGGCACTGCTCGGCCACAGCGACATCTCGACGACCGAGATATACACCCACATCACCGATATGCACATGCGCAAGGCATACGATCGATTTCATCCGAGGGCGAAGGTAGCGGCGAAAGGGGGCAAGTAAAGAATAAGAACCATTTTTCATTTGCGCAGTGGTATAGAGGGATCGCGAGTCTCGCCGTGACCGAAAGGCGAGGAGGTAATGGGAAAATGATAGATGTCAAATGACAAATGGAAAATAGCTTGCAAATTGCATGGGAACTAGCCCCACAATCGAAGTCACTCGCACCTATCTCGAGATGCGCGATCCTGCGCAACTTCGTCGCGCGAACCTGGATGATCGATTAATCAGAATCGAGCGTCAGCGCGATTGCTCGGTTGAGTTATTTCGCTTTCTCTACGTCGAAGTCGGCAAGAACTATCATTGGGTTGACCGCCTTGCCTGGACGGATAATGACATTCGCGCATACCTCGCACAGACGGAGATTAGTGTGTGGCTGATGACTTATGACAACGAAACAGCTGGATACTTTGAGCTGCGCAAATGTGAAGACGGCTCGACCGAACTTGCTTACTTCGGCCTGATGCCGCAGTTCCTCGGCCGCGGCTTAGGCAAGCATTTACTCACGTGTGCCGTCGAACAAGCGTGGGCCGATGGCGCAAATCGGGTGTGGCTGCATACCTGCACTCTCGACGATCCAGCGGCCTTACCGAATTATTTGCACAGAGGATTCGAGCCCTTCAAGACTGAGAAGTACTCAGTGCAAACGCAGCCGGTATCATCCGGGTGAGCGGATGAGTCAGAAGGTAACTTCTTTTTCCGGAGGGTTCTTAGATCCATCCGCTGACGCGGATGGTGCTGACTTTATTCACGCTGGCGTCTTAGCACCGATGCCAACGACGTGACAAAACTCTCCGGCTCGATTGGTTTGGGGACGTGCATTTGAAAACCGGCGGACAACGCCTGCATTCGATCTTCGTCTGTGGCGTAAGCCGTGAGCGCTACTGCGGGAACGTGTCGCGCGTAATTCGAATCCAGGCTGCGCACTTTTTGGATTAAGCTGTAACCGTCCTCCATCGGCATCCCGATATCACTAACAAGCAAATCAGGATGCCATTCATTGAATGCCTCGAGCGCATTCGCCGCCGAATCGCTGCACCGCACGTCGCTGCCACAACGCGTCAGAATCATCGTCAAAAGCTCGCGCGAGTCGTGCTCGTCATCGACTACTAACACTTTTATTCCGTCGAGAAGGTGAAGGCTCAAAGCCGGAGCGTTAAGGTTCTGCGAAGAGTCAACCCCGATTTCTTTGGTATCGAGCATCACATCGTCGGTGGCGACAGGAAACGCTACTTTGAAAGTCGTGCCGCATTCGATGCCGTCGCTTTCGACATCAACGGTGCCGCCGTGAAGTTGCACCAGGTGTCGCACGATTGCCAGTCCTAATCCCAGGCCGCCGTGCTCGCGTGTGGTTGAACCATCTCCCTGGCGAAATCGATCGAAGATGAAAGGCAACAACTCAGGTTTTATTCCGATGCCGGTATCGATCACGGCAACGGTGACACGCGAGCCTGTGGTATTCGCTTCGACGAGGACTCGTCCCCCATTCGGCGTAAACTTCACCGAGTTGCTGAACAGGTTCCAGAAGATTTGCTGCAATCGCGTCGAATCGCCCAGCAAAAAGCAGGGCGACGGCTCGATTGCGGTTGTGAATTCAATGTCTTTCGCTTCGGCAAGGGGGCGGATCACATCCAACGCACCCTCGATTACTTTCGATAGATCGACACGCGTGCGATCGATGCTCAGTTTGCCGGTGATAATGCGCGAGACGTCGAGAAGATCGTCGATCAATTGCGACTGCGAGCGCGCGTTGCGCTCGATCGTGTCGAGCGCGCGATTGGTTTCGGGCTCGTTTAGTTTCTTCGTTCGCAGTAGATGGCTCCAGCCCAGAATCGCCGTCAAAGGCGTGCGCAACTCGTGTGAGAGCGTGGCGAGAAACTCGTCCTTGTTTTTGTTTGCGGCCTCGGCCTCGGCCCGGGCCGCCTGCTCTCGCACTAACAGATGGGCGCGCTCTTGTTCCGCCTGCCGGCGCACTGCCATCTCCATGCGCAGTTCAGTCGCATGATTTTGCGATTCCGCGTAAAGCCGTGCGTTTTCGTATGCCACGGCGACGTGGTTACCCAAAGTTGCGGCGAGACTCTCGTCGGATTCGCTGAAGTGATCCTGTCCACGCCTATTGAGCAAATAAAACCAACCGAGCATTACACCGGCCGAAAGAATTGGCGCGCCCAGGAACGACTCAATCGGGTTGAAGTCGTCGTTGATCAGAAGCTCGCTGGATTCATCCAATCGAACCGGGGCAAGTTCAGTGAGCACGCGACGCAGGGCCTCTTGAATCACTTCCGGCATCCCGCCGCGTTCGTGAATCCGAGCGTGTCTGTCGCAACGAAAGAAATGCCTTGGCGTTTGTTCGTCGTCGCCCAGCATGACGATCGTAACTTCTTCCGCGTCGATCACATGCCGAGCCGAGCGACAGAATCTTCTCAGCACAGCTGCCGGCTCATGTTCAGCCGCCAGCTCGTGACCCAAATCTATCAGCGAGCGCAGGCGTTCAAGATTGGCGTTCTTTATCTCCTGATTCTGCTGTTCCAAAAGCTGCGCCTGCCGCTCCACCTGGCGCGTCTTTTTGAACAGCTCGACAAAGACGTTCACCTTCGAACGGAGAACCGCGGGATCGATTGGTTTGGCGATGTAATCGACGGCTCCCAGTGAGTAGCCACGACTCAAGTGTGTGTGACCGGTTGTATTTGCCGTCAGGAAGATGATCGGAATGTCGCGCGATTTTTCGCGGCCGCGAATCAGCTCGGCAGTTTGCAGGCCATCGATTCCCGGCATGTAGACGTCGAGCAATACGACGGCCGCATCGTTGTCGAGCAGATAGCGAAGCGCGTCTTCACCGGAACTGGCGCGGATCAGATTGCGATCCGGCGCGCGCAGAATTGATTCCAACGCCAGCAAATTGGTGGCGCTGTCATCGACCATCAGGATGTTGATGCGGTCGTTGCCTGTGTTCGATTTACTCACAACTCCTCGTCTTCCGGGGAAAGCCACACCCTGAGCAGTGAAAATAATTGATCGATGTCGAGTGGTTTCGAGATGTAATCCGAAGCTCCGACATCGAGGCAATGGTCGCGATCAGCTTTCATCGCTTTTGCGGTCAGCGCGATGATTGGCAGCCGTTCAAAAATATCCATTTTGCGAATCTCGCTAATCGCCTCGTACCCGTCCATCTCAGGCATCATGATATCCATGAGCACGGCTTCGACCTCCGGATTGGCCTTTAATAAATCGATCCCCTTCTGGCCGTTTTCGGCGTGCAGGACCTTCATGTTGTACGACTCGAGCGCGCTGGTCAGGGCGAAGATATTGCGCACGTCGTCGTCGACGATCAGGACCTTGCGGCCGGCCAGGACGGGATCGCGCCGGTTCAGTTGTTCGAGCATCTTCCGTTTCGGCTCAGGCAGGTTTGATTCGACGCGATGCAGGAACAGCGCCGTTTCGGCGAGCAAACGCTCCGGCGAATCGGCTTCTTTGATGATCACCGATGTTGCGACGCGCCGCAGATGGCTCTCTTCTTTGCGCGTCAGTTCCTTACCTGTGTAGATGATGATGGGAAGATCCGAACGGTTCGGATCACTCTGCAGCTGTTCGATCAATTCGAAGCCGGTCATGTCCGGCAGTTTCAAGTCGAGCACCATGCAATCGAAGCGTTGTTCTTTCAGCCGCCTGAGCGCTTCCTGTCCCGTGCCGACGGCCGTCGTGCGGACGTCGCCGTTGCCAATTAATTCGACCAGGCTCATCCGCTGCATGTCATCGTCTTCAACGAGCAGCAGCTCACGCCATTCGCGCGTGAGAAACTCGCTGATCTGATCGAAGGTCTTTGCGAGATCACCGTTTGTGACCGGCTTACTCAAGAGCGTCGAAGCGCCTTGTCTCAGCGCGCGTCTCCGTTGCTCTTCGACACTGATGACGTGGACGGGGATATGTCGCGTGCGCGGATCGTGTTTCAGCCGATCGAGAATCGTCCAGCCGTTCCGATCCGGCAGCTTGATATCGAGCGTGATCGCAGCTGGAGTGTATTTGTGCGCCAGAGCGAGTGCCACGGTTCCAGATTGCGCCACGAGACACTTGAAGCCCTTTTCCCGCGCGAGGTCGACAAGAATTTTTGCGAAGTTCGGATCGTCTTCGACTATCAGCACGACGCGGTCGCCGTCCTGGATGTCTATGCGATCGTCAACAATCGCCGACTCTTCATTCAACAGGAGTTCGGTGCTGAATGTTTCCGCCGGCGTCCACGCAGCTTCCATCTGCGCCGGCCGCTGCTTTTTCTTTGTCGTCGGCGTGACCGCCCGCGAAGGAACATATTCACGCGGCAGAAACAGCGTGAAGGTGCTGCCTTCACCCGGGACACTGGTAACTCGAATCTCGCCACCGAGCATGCGCGCGATCTCGCGACTAATCGAAAGTCCGAGACCGGTGCCGCCGTATTTACGACTGGTCGTGCCGTCGGCTTGCTGGAATGCTTCAAAGATAATCCGCTGCTTCTCAGCCGGGATGCCGATGCCGGTATCTCTGACCGAAAAGGCGACGACGTCGCTCACGCGGTTCAAGGACTCCAGGTAATACTTTTCATCCTTCGCTGCCGGCGCCACCGTCAGCACGACGTTGCCCTGGTCGGTGAATTTAAAAGCGTTCGACAACAGGTTCATTAAGATCTGTTGCAATCGCTTGTCGTCTGTGACGATCGTCGCGTCCATGTCCGGCGTTTGTTCGATGAAGAAACCGATGTTCTTGTCCTGTGCGAGTTGATGGAAGCTGCGCTCCAACTGCTCAGTGACCTCCGCGAGCGAAACTTCCGCGACTTCGATACCCATCATGCCCGACTCGATCTTCGACAGGTCGAGAATGTCGTTGATGAGTGAAAGCAGATCCGATCCCGAAGAATGAATCGTTTCGGCGAACTGCACTTGCTTCGGTGACAGGTTCTCTTCGCCATTCTCGGCGAGCTGCCGCGACAGAATGAGCATGCTGTTGAGCGGCGTGCGCAGCTCGTGCGACATGTTTGCCAGAAACTCTGATTTGTACTTGGAGGTCAGCGCGAGCTGCTCGGCCTTTTCTTCCATTTCCCAACGGGCCTCTTCAACTTCGCGGTTCTTGGCTTCGACCTCCGCTTTCTGCCGCGCCAGCAATGCTGCTTTGTCCTGCAGTTCTTCATTGGTCTGCCGCAACTCTTCCTGCTGGCTCTTGAGCAAGTCCTCGGATTCGCGGAGTGACTGTGCCTGCATTTCGAGCTGTTCGTTTGTCTTCTTCAGCTCGTCCTGTTGGCTCTGCAATTCGCCGGCAAGCGACTGTGATTGCAACAGCAGGTCTTCAGTTCTCGTGTTGGCTTCGATTGTATTCAGTACGATGCCGATACTCTCGGTGAGCTGATCGAGAAAGGTGAGGTGAGTGTCGTTGAACGAATGGAAGGTCGAAAGCTCGATCACGGCTTTCACTTCGCCTTCGAACAGCACGGGGAGAACGACGATGTTATTTGGCGCAGCTTCACCCAAACCGGATTTGACTTGCACATAGCTCGAAGGAACATTCGTCACGAGGATGCGTTCCTTCTCCAACATGCATTGGCCGACGAGACCTTCGCCGGCGTGAAACTGGTTAGCGAGATTCTTCCGCTTGTTGTAAGCGTAGCCGCCGAGCAACTTCATCGCGGCGTCGCCATTGTCGCTTTGATTCACATAGAAGACGCCTTGTTGCGCATCGACGAGTGGCGCCAGTTCCGAAAGGACCATCTGTGCAACTGTCTTCATGTCGCGCTGGCCCTGAAGCATACGCGTGAATTTCGCGAGGTTCGTCTTCAACCAGTCGGTTTCTGTGTTCTTTTGCGTGGTCTCCTTCAGGTTGAGAATCATCTCGTTGATGTTGTCTTTTAGCGCCGCGACTTCGCCCTGCGCTTCGACCGTAATCGACCGCGTGAGGTCGCCCTTTGTCACCGCCGTTGACACTTCGGCGATCGCCCGCACCTGAGTCGTAAGGTTTTCGGCAAGACCGTTTACGTTGTCAGTCAGGTCGCGCCAGGTTCCGGACGCGCCCGGCACGTTCGCCTGGCCCCCCAACTTGCCTTCCACACCTACTTCGCGCGCGACTGAGCTTACCTGATCGGCGAAAGTCGCCAGCGTGTCGGTCATGTTGTTGATGGTATCGGCGAGTTCGGCGATTTCGCCTTTCGCTTCGACCGTCAGCTTTCGTTTCAAATCGCCGGTGGCCACCGCGGTCACGACGCGCGCAATACCGCGTACCTGGTCAGTCAGGTTGCTCGCCATCGAATTCACGTTGTCGGTCAGGTCTTTCCA
>JBKPPE010000034.1:0-4073 GCA_046733375.1 Acidobacteriota bacterium
GTTGTACGTATTCCGTATCGTTCCTGGTTGCACAGAACTAATGGCGCGCGCGATAATACGGCCAATTAACCGGCAATCACTCGACGAAAGACAGGCATGCTTCGGCTTCCCTGAGCTATCCCGGAAGTAACCATATGCCAACTTCGGGCCACAACGGATTCCAACAGAGCGAGGAGGGCTATCGACTGCTCTTCGAGAGCAATCCTCATTCGATGTGGATTTACGATCGCGACACGTTAGCCTTTCTGGCGGTTAACGATGCCGCTATTGAGCATTATGGTTACGGCCGGCGAGAGTTCTTGAATATGACCTTGAAGGACATTCGGCCGCCACAGGATGTACCGTCGTTGCTGGAAAAAGTCTCGCGTATCAAGGCGGGGATGAATTCGTCCCCCAGCCGCCACCTGAAGAAAGACGGAACATTGATTGAAGTGGAAATCGTCTCTCATACTCTGCAGTTTAACGGCAAGCGAGCAGAACTTGTCCTGGCCATCGATTTAAGCCAGCGCGATCCCAGCAAAACTATTCGCACCCAAACTGATGTCGGTGAAGCCTTCGATGACGCTCAGTTGACGGAAGCTGAAAATCGCGTGGCGTGCTATGTCGCTCGTGGGTTTAGCAATAAACAGATCGCAACGCTCCTCGGCGTTAGTACGCGCACGATTGAAAATCATATTAGTCACATTTTGATCAAAAAGCGTTTCGCAAACCGCGTCCAGATCGCGCGGCACGTTCTGGAAAGCTCTGAGCCTCGCAACTGAACGCCCCAGCGGTCGCTACCGGCAGTTGTCGCAATTCCAAACAGGAAAATCACTAACCCTTACCGCCAATGCGATTAGAAGTCGGACAGGTGTGTGCATCGGAGATCCAGCCGGGCGTGACGAAACCATTTTGTTTTTTGAAGTCAAAAAGTTATTGAGGGAGAAGTCGATCTGCGCTATAAAAACCGTCTGATTTCACGGAACGAGGGTATTTCTCATGCGCACCCTGGTACCCGGAGAATGGTACATCCTGTTTACTTGTTCCGCGTGTAAAACGCGACAGATCCTGTTCCCCGATCTCTCGGAAGGGCGAGCGAATTTGCGCGCGACCTACAAAGTCGAATGCGCAAAATGCCATCACACCGGAAAGTACGAGAGTGAAGCGCTCGAGCGTTATCAACATCCTCCCACCGGCGATCCCAAGCCAATTTACGGCATCGCATTCTTTGCGCTGCTCACGCTTCTGCGCAAAGGCGGAATGCTACGACTAATGCACGGTGGAAGATCATTTCGCCCAACCTGACTTGCAGACGATCTCGACATTGACGGGGGTACGTCTCTGACATAAAGTCTCGTCCCTCTTCCTACTAAAACAGCGTGGATATTCTATGGTGGCGCGAGAAAAAATGCAGATAGCATGCTTTCTCGCGCGAGTCGTTTCTGGCACCGGTCTATAAATGTCGCGCTGCTATGAGGCGCCCGGCACTGTCCGCTGTGATGAATCATTGTTGCAATTCGAGACATAAGCCTAACAAAAACCGCTAAAACGCCACACTTCCGATTGGCATGTCCCTCGCTTTTCCGTAACGCATGTCAACACTTCTTGAAGACGTAATGCGACCAACCTCAGGCACGACTACTTCGGTTTGGATGGCGACCGCAAGCACGCCCGCGGAAAAGCCCATAAGTAAAGACACGAGCGCTAACGTCGTCATTGTCGGCGCGGGCATCGCGGGATTGACTACCGCCTATTTGCTGGCGCGGGAAGGGAAGTCAGTCGTGGTTTTGGACGATGGGCCGATTGGGGGCGGCATGACAGCCCGCACTACCGCCCATCTCACTAACGCGCTCGACGATCGTTTTTATGAACTCGAGCGTTTGTTTGGTGAAGAAGGTTCGCGACTGGCGGCCCAAAGTCATACCGCGGCCATCGACAAAGTTGAATCGATCGTCAACGAAGAACAGATCGACTGCGAGTGGTCGCGGGTGGACGGCTATCTGTTCTTGCCGACTAATGGACGCGTGCAGGTGCTTGAAGATGAGTTACCGGCAGCGCATCGTGCCGGATTGACGAACATTCGGCGACTGGAACGCGCACCGCTGGACTTTTGGGATACCGGCCCATGCCTGCACTTTCCAGAACAGGGTCAGTTTCATCCTTTGAAATACTTGACGGGATTGGCGCGCGCTCTTGAGCGCGATGGCGGCGCGATCTATACGGGCACTCACGCTGACGAAATTGAGGGCGGCGACGAAGCGCGGGTGACGACGACCAGCGGCTACACGATTACTTGCGACTCAATCGTCGTGGCCACTAATTCGCCGGTAAATGATCGAATGGTGATTCACACCAAACAGGCGCCTTACACAACCTACGTCATCGGCGTGCGCATTCCAAAAGGATCGGTGCCGCCGGTGTTGCTGTGGGATGCGCCCGACGATCTGTGGGCGCCGTATCACTACATTCGGGTTGCGAGCGAAGATGATCACGATGTGCTCGTGGTAGGCGGTGAAGACCACAAGACCGGTCAACAACACGATGGCGCGCAACGTTGGGGCAAGCTGGAACAGTGGACCCGCAGTCGCTTTCCCATGGCTGAAGAAGTCGAATTCAAATGGTCAGGTCAGGTGATGGAGCCGGTAGACGGAATGGCTTTCATCGGCAGAAATCCGGCTGACGCCAACAACGTGTTCATTGCCACCGGCGACTCGGGCATGGGGATGACGCACGGAACGATCGCGGGAATGCTGCTGACCGATTTGATCATGAATCGTCAAAATCCGTGGGCGGAACTCTACGATCCATCGCGTAAGACGCTAAAAGCGGCGAAAGATTTTGCGGAAGAGAATGTCAATGTGATGGCGCAGTACACCGATCTGGTCACGGGCGGTGACGTCGATTCGGAACAAGAGATTGCGAAGGGCGAAGGCGCCGTCTTGCGCGACGGCCTAACAAAAGTTGCCATCTATCGTGATGATGATGGCGCTGTGCACCGTATGTCCGCCATTTGTGTGCACCTCGGTTGCGTGGTGACCTGGAACGGAAGCGAGAAGACCTGGGACTGTCCCTGTCACGGTTCGCGCTACGATCGATTCGGCAGCGTGATTAATGGCCCAGCGAATAGCGACTTGCCTCCGCATCAGCCGGACTGATTCTTCGAATCAGAAACCTGCAATCAAACTCAGTTTGACTGAACGCGGCGCCCCCGGT
This sequence comes from Acidobacteriota bacterium, assembly GCA_046733375.1. GTDB lineage: Bacteria > Acidobacteriota > Blastocatellia > Pyrinomonadales > Pyrinomonadaceae > UBA11740. The sequence goes on from JBKPPE010000034.1 coordinate 3,193, forward strand.
GAAATGTTATTGTTGCCATCCGCGTTCACGTAATACTTAGCGTTCAACACATTGTCGAAGTGCGCCTGAAGCTTCCACTTTTCCGTCAAACGGAAGTATGCGGCCGCGTCGACCTTCGTGTATCCGGGCAGCGTCACTTTGTTGTCAGTCGCGGCAAATATATCTGATCGATGAGCGATGCCCAGTCCGAGTCCCAGACGTGTCATCACCTGATACTTGTTCCAAAGAGTAAACGTATGCCGCGGTACGAGCGGCACTACCGTCCCCGCCGGCGCCGCAGTGGTTGCGCTTGTGATGCGCGCATCCTGGTAAGCGTAGCCACCGGCGAGTGTCCACGCGCGCGTGAGCGCACCCGAGACTTCCGCTTCGAAACCGCTGGTGCGCTGTTTGCCGGTCTGCAAGATCCTCGTCGGATCATTTGGATCCGTAGCGCGAGTATTGGTGCGGTCCTGCCGGTACAAGGCGGCGCTTAGAGACAAGTTGCGGCCCGCATCCCATTTGATGCCGACTTCATAATTCCTGAACTGTTCCGGCTTTACTTGTTCCGTTACGACCGTCAACGAAGAAAACTGATCGCCGGAACTCGGCAAATACGAAATGCTATGAGTGGCGTAAACAGAGATTGCCGCGACAGGTTTGTAGACCAGGCCCACCCGCGGCGCTATGAGTCGATCAACCCGTCGCAGATTGTCGCCGTTGCGATTGTTGTGAAAGTGCAGATCGAAGTAATCGAAGCGCACCCCGGCGACGAGTTGAAATTGTTTTGAAATCTCGACTTGATCCTGGACGTAGGTTGCCGCCAGATTTGTTTTCAAGTGGTTGTTAGCGTCAGTCGCGCTCTGTCGAAACGTTACGGGAGTTGAGATGACGGGGTCGCCGAG
>JBKPPE010000035.1:0-4253 GCA_046733375.1 Acidobacteriota bacterium
CCCGAAAATGCGGTGCGTTTCTACGCCCGCGCTCTGGAGCTGGACCCGGCAAGGTTGATTTACCACATACGGCTCGGAGTCGCTTATGGTCGCAGCCAACCTTATCAAGAAGGGCGCACCGTCTTCGCCCGCGCGCTGGAGCGGTTTCCAAATGACGCCAATCTCTATTTTCTGGTGGGCTATGCGGCGCGCGCCGAAGGCCAATACGATGACGCCATCGCCGCGTTCAAACGATCGCTTGAACTGAAGCCTGATAACGCGGACGTGTTCACGAACCTCGGGTTTATCGCGGGACAACGTGGGCAAGACGCGGAAGCGGAACGTCTGCTGCGTCAGGCGATAAAACTCGACGCGGACAACTTTCCGGCTTATCACGATCTAGGCCGGTTGTTAGTGAAGAGTAAGCGATACGAAGAAGCGTTGCTGCTCTTGCAGCGCGGCGCAGATTTGAACAAAGAAGATCCCGGCGTGCATTACCAACTCTTTCTCGCGTACTCGCGGTTGAAGCGCAAGGCAGATGCCGATCGCGAATTGGCCATCTTCCGACAGTTTGAAGAGGGCCGAACTCACACGCCGACGCCGCTCGGAGCGTCCAGATCAGGCATGGCCGCGGACGATGCTAGTACCCCACCACCGCCACTGCCCGCGGCCGCAGCCGGCGATGGGAACAAGCCGCCCGAACCTGCGCCGGCGCGGGGGGCGACAGCAGCGGGGTCTGCCAAACGTCCCGGGCCATAATGCCCGGTTGGGCCAGGGATTGGATCGGAAGCTGGGACGTACGGATGACGCAAAGCGCGAAGCGAAAATCTTTGCAGATCTGAAAGACGATCCCGGCGCGTTGTCACTGGCGAACCAGTTTTTGCGCAAGCACCCAGAGATGAGCAACGAAAGCGTCTATTGGCATCTCCACGATCTGAGCCGGACGCCCGGAGAATGAAGTAGAAGTGGCACAGACTTCAGTCTGTGATGCAGCCGCCCGCTACTAATCACAGACTGAAGTCTTGCCACCGCAAAGGAGCGATGAGCGTTCGGGATGATTTACAACGTGCGACCGTGGGTTCGTAGTAGTCTACTGTTTTTCTTAATTGCATTTCTCTTCATTGAACTGACCGTTTTCGCAACCACGTTCGCGCAAAAACGATCCGCCAGACTGCGCGGCGCCGACGTTGCGGAGCTTTTTAGGAATAACTGCGCGCGTTGTCACGGAGCCGATGGGCGTGGACAGACGCCTTCCGGAGAGTTGTACAAAGCGCCGGACCTGACTGATGAGGAATGGTGGCGAAAACATTCCGACATCAACAACACGCGCAAACTAATTGGAATTGTTACTCACGGTAAGGGCGCGATGCCGGCGTTCGGTAAGAAATTGAAGCGAAGCGAAATCTCTCAACTGGTGAATTACGCTCGGCGATTTCGCGCCCGTAAGTGAACGCGCGAGGAATGCTCAATGACCTTTGCCAGAGCCAGCGGCATTCTACTTCACCCGACTTCATTGCCGGGCCCACATGGCATTGGCGATCTCGGTGACGAAGCTTACCGGTTCGCAGATTTTCTGAGCGCGAGCGGCCAGTCGCTCTGGCAGGTTTTGCCGTTAGGGCCGACAGGTTACGGTGACTCGCCATATGCCTGCTACTCAGCGTTCGCCGGTAACACTCTGCTGGTCAGTCCTGAGCGGCTGCAGAAAGACAATCTAATCAGCGAAAACGATCTTGCAGCTTTACCTCCGCTGCCTGAAGGAACGGTCGATTTCAGCACGGCGCACCAAAGGAAAGACGCGATCCTCGCGAAAGCATTCGCCAATTATCAGCGCACCACGGACACGGAATTTCGCAGCGAGTTCGAAACCTTCGCGGAGCAGAATGCTTTATGGCTTGATGACTACGCGCTGTTTCGGGCGCTAAAAACAGCACATGACGGAAAGCCGTGGTATGAATGGGAGACTTCGCTCGTCACCCGAGATTCCGCCGCTTTGACTCGCACGAAAACCGAGCTGCACGAGCAGATCGAGGAACAGAAGTTTTCGCAATTCATTTTCTTCAAGCAGTGGTCAGAGTTGAAAAGCCACTGCAATCGGCGCCGCATTCAGATCGTCGGCGACATCCCAATCTTTGTCGCGCACGACTCGGCCGATGTTTGGACTCATCCTGAGCAGTTCAAGCTGAATCCAGACGGCTCAAGAGTTGTTGTCGCGGGCGTGCCTCCCGACTATTTCAGCGAAACGGGACAATACTGGGGGAACCCGCTTTTCAATTGGGACCGGATGCGGGCCGATCGCTTTGCGTGGTGGATTGAACGTGTGCGCAGCGCACTGCAAGTGGTGGATATTGCGCGCATCGATCACTTTCGTGGCTTCGCTGCGTGCTGGGAAATCCCGGGCGGCGACAAAACAGCCGAGCGTGGCCGCTGGGTCGAAGCGCCGGGGCGCGAACTGTTCACGGCGATCCGCGATGCGCTGGGTGAGCTTCCCATCATCGCCGAAGACCTTGGCGTGATCACTCCAGATGTGGAAAGGCTGCGCGACGACTTTGGTTTTCCCGGCATGCGCATCCTTCAGTTCGCGTTCAGCAGTGACACGAAGAACATTGACCTGCCGCACAACTATCACCGGAACGTCGTCGTTTACTCGGGCACCCATGACAATGATACCGCGGTCGGCTGGTTTAAAAGCGTGGCTGGGGAAGGTTCGACACGGACCGCAAAGCAGATCGAATGCGAGCGCGACTTCTGTCTTAAATATCTCAAGACCAAAGGTGAAGAGATTCACTGGGATTTTATCCGCGCCGTCTTTGCTTCGGTCGCAAACACTGCCATCGTCCCGCTGCAGGATCTGCTTGGATTAGGCAGTGAGGCGCGCATGAACCTGCCTAACAGCACCGCCGGGAATTGGCTGTGGCGATTTCGCCGTGAGGATATTTCAGAGAACCTGGGTGCGCGACTGCGAGAGCTAACTGATCTTTACGGCCGACTACCGGAGGGCGAGGAGAGTGAAAGATGCGAGTGACACCGCGTCAGCGTTACAGAACCGCGAGCAGTAGCGAGCGAGAATAACAGCGCAACGCGCGCGAGTAAGATCCCGCGGGGTCGGGACTCAGCTGGTTCATATGAAAATGACGTTCGCAGATCGGAGAGAAGCGTTGAATCTTTATGCCACTCGCTATCGCGCGCGGCTGTGTAACGCTTTCGTGAAAGGTGCGGGGCTTCGGCTTTGGTTGGGGTTTGCTGTCTTGATCCTTTCATCTGAACTCTGTTTTGCGCAAACCGCGCCTCAAATTACCAAAGTCGAGCCGCCCGGGTGGTGGGTCAATCACTCAATTAACCCAGTCAGAGTTTTGATTCGCGGAAAAAATCTGAAGGGTGCTACCGTAGTCGCGCCGGGAAGCGGCCTGACTACAAGCGGCGTCGCGACAAACGACGCCGGCACATACTTGTTTGTTGACGTCGCGATGGGTCGCTCTGTTCCAGCCGGAAAGCGATCGCTGAAGATTACCACTGCAAGAGGTTCGGTCGATGCGCCTTTCGAAATCTACGCACCGCTAACTCGCGCCGGCCGTTTCCAGGGTTTCACCACGGCCGACGTGATCTATCTGATCATGACCGACCGGTTTAGTGACGGCGATCCGTCCAATGACAATCCGCCAACGTCGCCCGGAATGTACGATCGATCGCGGACTCGTTATTACCATGGCGGCGACTTTGAAGGGGTCATCGCACATCTCCCTTATTTGAAAGACCTGGGCGTAACGGCGATTTGGCTGACGCCCTGGTACGACAATGTCAATCATCTCAACGAGCGAGAACAGTATCCAGATCGTCCCGGCGAGCAGAAACGAAAGATTACGGATTATCACGGCTATGGCGCCGTTGACTTCTATGGTGTTGAAGAACATTTCGGCACCCTCGCGAAGCTGCGCGAGTTAGTCGATGCGGCGCATAAGCTCGGAATTAAGATCATTCAGGATCAGGTGGCGAATCACACCGGCCCTTATCATCCATGGGTAAAAGATCCGCCGACACCGGCTTGGTACAACGGCACGGAAGCGAACCATCTTGCGAATGTTTGGCAGACATGGTCGGTGCGCGACCCGCATTCAACGCCTCAGGTTTCCCGCGAAACTCTCGAAGGCTGGTTTGTCGATATCCTGCCGGACTTGAACCAGAACGATTCGGAATGCGCGCGCTACCTCATCCAGAACACGCTGTGGTGGATTGGCGTTACGGGCATCGATGCGATTCGCCAGGACACTTTTCAGTAC
>JBKPPE010000036.1:0-3258 GCA_046733375.1 Acidobacteriota bacterium
GTCCTTCCGTATGTGGAACAAGCACGGGATCGAACCTGAGGAGTTCGATTATATGAAAAACGAAGTCGTGCACGCTGGCTATCCGCTCCGTCCTGAGATCGTCGAATCAACTTACTATCTCTACAAGTACTGGGAAACCGATCGCAAACGATTAATGAAAGAAAGGCGCAGACCTCGAATTGACGTTGAAGCTCTTGTTTCGCGGACCGAATCGCATATTTTCCTAACAATGGGCGAGACCATGTGGCGCGACTTTGTGAAGTACTGCCGCACGGACGAAGGCTATGCCGCGCTGAAGAGCGTCGTGACGAAAGAAAAATCAGACTCGATGCAGAGTTTTCTATTCGCCGAGACTTTCAAGTATTTCTATTTGCTGTTCGCGCCACCAAGAACTTTGGATTTCGACAAAGTGGTCTTCAACACCGAAGCGCACCCAGTGCGGCGAAAGTGATTACGCATGGCTAACAACAACCACAGCCGAGAGAAACTGATCGCTCTTTTGCAGCTGGCCTACTCGGGCGAGTTGGCTGCCGCTTACGCGTATCGCGGCCACTGGCATTCGGTAAGCGATGAAGCTGAGCGCGAATCGATTCGCGCGATCGAAGAAGATGAGTGGCGCCATCGGAAGTTAGTCGGTCGAATGCTGGGAACGCTGGACGCGGGGCCTAACAAGTTTCGTGAGTTTCGTGCCGCAGTAATAGGTCGCACGCTCGGCATGCTCTGCCAAGTTACCGGGTGGCTTGCGCCAATGTACGGCGCGGGGAAACTCGAAAGCCGCAACGTCGAGGAATACGAAGCGGCAGCGCGTTATGCGCACGACTCTGGTCACACCGAATTCATCGACTGTCTGCTCGAGATGGCCGAGGTCGAATGGGACCATGAAGAGTATTTTCGCAACCGCGTCATGAGTCATGCTCTCGGCCGGGGACTACCTTTGTGGCCGCAGCCGCCGCCTAAAGAGATGATCCGACGCTCGTTTGAGAGCGAAACCGTCCAACCGGTTACTCGTCCTGCGTCGCCAACGGTGCCTGCTACGATTTCGATTGTTTGACTCGCCAACTTGTTTCCCGTACAAAGCGACTGCGGCAAAGCTTCCGCGGCGCCTTTCTCAGATTTCTTCGAGGAGATCACAGAATGTCACTATTCACTTCGCGTCGTCACTTCATTTTGACACCCGCATTAGTTGGTATAGCCTGCGTCCTTTTCTCAAGCTGCGGCAAGAGTTCTGGCGGGAACGACTTGCACGTAAAGTCCGCCGCCGCCGGAGAAAAGGACTTAGCAATCAAAACCGCGTTTGCTGATCCGGTAACGAAGTCATTCACCGATACAAGCGGCAAGATAACGACCGCCGTCGTCTATAACATTCACGCGGCGAACTACGATTTGGATGGCGGCAGGTTTGGGGCGAGTCTGAACAATCCAATGCCCGCGGATGACAGCATTCGCGTCATGTTCAGCCTGGTCGGCGAAGAGGGCACGAAGGAAAACTCACCGCTCAAGGCCGGCACCTACTCCGCGAAAGCCGACAAGTACATGAAAGTCGAAACCGTCGGAATTGTGACCCGAAAGAACGGCACTGAGATCAAGAACTGGTTCGATCGCAGCACGCTGAACGGCGAAGTCAAAGTAACTTCCGCGTCAGGCGATTCAGCGAGCGGGGATATCGACGTGACGGCGGGCGACAGCATCATCAAAGGATCCTTTACCGCGAAGATTCTCCGCAGAAAGTAATTCGACTTTCGGGTTGACCGCCCCGTTAATCTTCCCGCTGCCTCGTATTTTTTCCAGTGCCTGGCGCACACCTTTCATGTACAATCGCGGGAGATGAGTGAAGAGTTAGAGCAGACCGCCGCGCAGACGGTCGCGGAAGAGATCGCCAATAGCATCAGCCATGGAGTTGGACTCTTGTTGGCGATCGCGGCTACGCCCATTCTCATTCTCACCGCCGCGCGGGGTGGGACTGTCTGGAACATTGTCGGGGTGAGTGTGTTTGCCGCGTCGATGATTCTGTTGTATCTCGCCTCGACGCTTTATCACGCCATTCCACACGACCGGGCGAAGCGAATCTTTCGCGTGCTCGATCACGGCGCAATCTTTCTATTGATCGCCGGCACGTACACGCCGTTCACACTCGGCGTAATGCGTGGACCTTGGGGCTGGACGATCTTTGGGATTGTCTGGTCACTGGCGGTGTTCGGTTTGACGATGAAAGCCATCTTCGGCGCGCAACACAAGTGGCTGACGGTGCCGCTCTATCTGGTGATGGGCTGGACCGTGATGATCGCCGCGCCACACATCCTGTTCCGCATGCCCGTAGCTGCGATAGTTTGGCTGCTCGCCGGCGGCATTGCGTATTCGGGTGGGGTAGTCTTCTTTCGCGCTCATTCACTTCGCTACAGCCATTTCGCGTGGCATCTGTTCGTGATTGCCGGCACCGCGTGCCACTTCTTCGCGGTGTTGTGGTACTCCGCTTAAAAGTTTCACGTTTCAAGTTTCGAGTTTCAAGTTCACGCGAAACAAACCCGACTTGAAACTTGAAACCCGAAACTTGAAACTATCTGGCCTTGCTCCGCGGCCAGTGTTATCATTTGCCCAGCGAAAATGTTTGAGAGTCAGCCAATTCATCTGAGACCTCTCGACGACCGTGCGGATCTCTTCGCGGACTAGTAAACCCATCAACAAAATCGCTTCTGTGTAGAACAGGCTGCAGCCTGTTCCGCGACGTATCATCAAACAAGCACCACAGGCGGGCAGCCTGTGATACCTAAGGAGCAATACGATGGCCACCGCAATCGCATCAAGAAGACCTGAAATCAAAACTGAACTTCCCGGACCAAAGGGTCGCGCAATCGTGGAAGCTGACGCGCGATATGTGAATCCTGCGTACCCGCGTCCGGATTTCAAACTGGTCGCCGAACGCGGCGCAGGGGTTTGGGTGACTGACGTTGATGGAAACGTCTTTCTCGACTGCAACGCCGGCGTGGCGGTCTGCTCGACCGGTCACTGCCATCCGGAGGTGGTGCAAGCAATCCAGAATCAAGCTGCGCAACTGATTCACATGTGCGGCACCGATTACTACTATGCAGGGATGCCCGACCTGGCGAAGAAGCTGGATGAGATCGTGCCGATTGATGGGCCGACGCGCACGCATTTTGGCAACAGCGGCACGGAAGTCGTCGAGACTGCTTTGAAAGTCGCGATGCATGCAACGGGTCGCGAGAAGTTCATTTCTTTCTTCGGCAGTTTTCACGGGCGCAC
>JBKPPE010000037.1:0-5086 GCA_046733375.1 Acidobacteriota bacterium
TTTCAAACCAGTGCGGGCGGCAGGACTGTTGGGCTGGACACCGACGATCTTGAGACCGGCGAGAGTGCCGTCGAAATTTGATTTGCTTGAGGGGAGGCCTCCTATGCGGAAGCCATTGGAGGCGAGAGTTGTGCGCGCAAATTTGTAGACAACTATCCCGGCTGGTACGGCGACCACACAAATCATCGCCAGCACCGCGACCACAATCCAAACGATCCGGTTGTGGCGCGATTCTTTCGGCGGCATCGTTTTGACGGGCATTTCATACGGCGTGGGTGTACGCGGTGCCGGTTCGATCCGGCCCTCGTGTAGATGTGAATGGTCCATTGTGAGGTCCTCTCAATGAAGCGTCGTAAAGACGAAGCGTGAGGCAAAATAGAATTGGGTCGCCATTGCTTGTCGATCCTTTGGGCGTGGAATACTTTTATGAAGTTCTAGTGGACGGGATCTTTGAACGAAGTGAGGCAGGCGCTCGATTCATAACATCGGCCTGGCCGTGTTATGACTGCGGAGCATATTAACATACGCCGATGGCTTGAAAATAGTGGTTTTTCGGGAGAGAAATGTGCGTTCTGGACATCGTCGCGTCCGATGAAGAACGCGGATTGGTTCGTAATCTCACTCTGTAAGCCAGTCCGTTCACATCGCGCGAGCAGCACGACCCAACAGCTCGATCAAACTGCGGACATCTACTGATTCTTCGGATGGCGCCGACTAGAATCTCAACGACAGACAACTTAAGCCGCCATCCATTTTCTGAAACTCTGACATTTCAAGGCCGATCGTTTGGTAGCCTGCGTTCTGTAAGTCTTCCGCCAGTTTCCCACAGCCAATGGGAATCAAAACGCAGTCATTAATCCTCACACAATTCGCTCCGTACTCTTCGGCTGGACTGGCGCGAATATGTTCGTAACCCGCGAATTCGTCACGATGCTTCAGCGCGTCCGTCAGCACCAATCGATTTTCGCCCAGATATGCGATTCCGCTCTTCAAGTGCAGCAACGTCTTTTCCTGGCGGATGTCCACAAAGCTGGAGGTGAAACCAATTGACGCGAGCCACACCGCCAATTGTTCGCCGCCTGCCCGATTCGTCCGCTCTGAAATGCCGATGAAGAAATGATTTCCGGCTTCACAGACATCACCGCCGTCGATGGTCCCGGGCGCTTGAATAATTTCAATACTAGAAGCAGGCAGCAGATTTCTGAGCGCTTCGCCGATTGTTTGCACTTCACTGCGTCGGCTCGGCGCGCCCGGCCGCGTTAGCATTGCGCCGCTTTCAGTTAACACAGCAGTGTCTTCAACAAACGTGGCATCAGGGCAAGCGGGATCGGCTTCGAGGCACGTGACAGTTAGTCCGCAATCCTCGAGTGCCGAGCGATAGGCCGCATGTTGTTTCAGCGCAACTTCGTAAATGGGAGCGCCCAGACTCGCGGTGGTTAAGCCGTCGGAAAAATTTGGCGACGGAGGACGAACAATGGCGCGAGTGAGGATTCGTGATGAATGTTTCGCGCCCACCACCTTGGAGCTATCAGGAGAGCCGGAGTAAGCCGCCCTCCGCTACGAACCGAACCCTCTCTTTTTCATCAGGGCTTCCACCTTGGGATCTCTGCCACGGAAGTTTCGGTAGGCTTCGGCCGGGTCAATCGTGTTTCCGACTGAGAAGATGCTCTTTCGCAGCCGGTCCGCGACTTTTTTGTCGTAGGGGCCGCCCGCTTCAGTAAACGCGCCGAATGCGTCGGCTGTCAGCACGTCGGACCAGAGGTAGCTGTAATACCCCGCCGAGTATGAATCACTCGAGAACACGTGCAGGAAGTGCGGCAGACGGTGACGCAGAACGATCTCTTTCGGCATTCCAATTTCCGCCAGCGCCTCTTTTTCAAACGTTTTCGCGTCGATCTTCTTGTCGCCCAATAGGTGCAACTTCATGTCGAGAATAGCCGCCGCGAGATATTCGACGGTTGCGAATCCCTGATTGAAAGTCTTTGTGCGGTTAATCTTGTCCACCAGTTCCTGCGGAATCGGTTTGCCGGTTTGATAGTGCAGCGCAAACTTTTGCAGCACCTGCGGCGTCGACAGCCAATGTTCCATCAATTGTGACGGGAACTCGACGTAGTCTCGGGCGACGGCTGTTCCAGATAGCGTCGGATACGTGACATTCGAATTCAAACCGTGCAGTGCATGCCCGAACTCGTGGAACATCGTCGTGGCGTCGTCCCATGAAATCAGGACGGGCTCACCGGGTTTACCTTTCACAAAATTCGCGTTGTTCGAAACGATGGTGGTGATTTCACCGTTGACGCGTTCCTGGCTGCGGTACGCGTTCATCCATGCGCCAGAGCGTTTGCCAGGCCGGGCGAACGGATCGAAATACCAAAGGCCAATGTGCTTGCCCGATGTCTTGTCCGTTACTTCCCAAACTTTGATGTCGGGGTGCGCGACCGGCACGTTCGGCGCGGGTGTGAACTTAAAGTTGAACAACTCGCCGGCGACCCAGTGAATCGCCTCCCGCAACTTGTCGAGTTGCAGGTATGGCTTCACTTCATTTTGGTCCAGGTCATATTTCGCCTTTCGCACACGCTCCATGTAGTAACGATAATCCCACGGCTCGATGGTGATCTTCGCGCCTTCTTTGTCGGCCAGCGCCTGCATGTCCGCGACTTCTTCGTGCACGCGCTGCACCGCGGGCTTCCACACCGCCAGCATCAACTCCATCGCGCGCTCTGGAGTCTTGGCCATCTGGTTTTCGACGCGCCAGTGCGCATGCGTCTGATAGCCAAGCAGCTTCGCCCGTTCCGCGCGCAATTGCAGAATCTGCGAGATGGTAGCGTTATTGTCGTGCTCGTCGCCGTTGTCGCCGCGCATAATAAACATGCGCCAAACCTTTTCGCGGAGATCGCGACGATCTGAGAAGGTCAGGAACGGCTCAACCGAAGAACGCGTGTTGATGATGAGCCAGCCTTCCTGCTTCTTTTCCGCTGCGGCCGCGGCAGCAGCATCACGCACTGATTGCGGCAAACCTGCGAGATCCGCTTCGTTTTTAATCTGAACGAATTGATTGCCCTCTTCCCACAAAACGTTATTGCTGAATTTGGTGAAAAGCGTCGCGAGTTGTTGATTGATTTCCGTGAGACGCGCTTTCGACTTCGGATCAAGTTTTGCACCCGAGCGCACAAAGTTGGTGTAGTCGAGCCAGACCAGCCTTTGTTGTTCGCCGCTCAGTTTCTTTTTGTCGGGCGAGTTGTAAACGGCTTCGATTCGTTTGAAGAGCTTCTCATTCTGCGTGATTTTGTCGCTGAAGGCCGCCAACTTCGGCGCCATCTCTCGCTGCACCACTTGAAAATCAGGACTGCTCATCGTCGATTGCCAGACGTTGTAAATCGTGCCTACGCGATCGAGTGTCTGTCCGGCTTTTTCCATGGCGACGATTGTGTTCTCGAAAGTCGGCGGCGCGGAGTCGTTGGCAATCTTGTCGATCTCCGACAAATTCTCAGTCATTGCCGCCTCGAGCGCCGGCTTGAAATACTCGACTTTGACTTGATCGAACGGCGGCAGACCACCGTACGGGCCGGTCCACTCCGAAAGTAGCGGGTTCGGATCGGCGGACTTTGCGCTGCCGGCGCCTGAGCTGAAACTTCTGAGGACAAGAACAGCGACCGTCATGACTACGGCAGATGTGAGCAACATGCGTTTCCAATTGTGCGACATGAATCGAACACCTTTCACTGAAGAATTTCCGGACGGAGAGACGATTAAGGCTCGTTAGTATATTTGGCGGAACCTCACGTGTACAGCAAGCGGAAGTGGCATGCGCATCTTGCGCGTGACTTCACGGGCGAGACGCCCGTGCTACTCCTCAAGCTGCCCAGAGTATCGCTTCGATGCGATACGGCGTCGCATATTGGTACTTTGCTTACGATCCTGTGGGCATAACTGACTCTCCTAAAAGATGTTGGCCGCTGGCGTGCTCATTGCTTTGCAAAACCAGCGTAAGGGAGGCGAAAAATGAATCCATTGACGATAGCTATCATTGCGTTCTTTGCAATAGCGGTCATCGTCGCCGTTGCGTTGAGCGTTTGGCTGTACACATCGAACAAACGTAGTAAACGGTTGCGTGCTGAATTTGGGCCGGAATACCGCCGTGTAGCCCGTGCCGAAGGCGATGCGACTGCTGCCGAGAAGGTGCTGCAAGAGCGCCAGGCGCGCGTGAAGAAACTTGAGATCAAGCCGCTGACGGAAGAGCAGCGGCATGAATTTGCCGACGCGTGGGAAACTGCACAGGCGGAGTTCGTCGACGATCCGACGGCCGCGGTGGCTCATGCCGATGCGCTGTTGCAGGAAGTCATGAACGTTCGTGGTTATCCAGTTGGAGACTTCGACCAGCGCGTGGCCGACGTGTCCGTCGATCATCCGGCCGTTGTCCAGAACTATCGGCTGGCACACGATATTGCCGTCAAGCACGATCATCAGGATGTGGGCATGGAGAAGCTCCGAGAAGCAATGCTGCACTATCGCGCACTGTTCGCGGATCTACTTCACGACGGTGGCTTGCAGCCAGTGAGAGACGTTCGTGGTGAATCGCGGCCCGACGCGCGGCGCGCCGCGTAGCGGAAAGCAAAAGGGAAAAGGCCGAGACCAGGCGGCAGGAAGCAGGAAGCAGACTGCAGGATAAACGAAACGGTGTTTCTGCCGCCTGCGGCCTGCCGTCCGCCGCCTATCGGTTACTGTGCCAGACCTTTTTCTTCGCCTGCTTCTTTCGGCGTTTGGTGCCGCTACGCCGTGGCAGCTTTTTAGGATCGCCGGTGGCGGCCTTCTCGACAACGCCGCCTTCGTCCGCGGCAATCTCGGCAAGTGTCCTTTTGGTTAGCACCGAATACGGTTGTGTCTCGGCGATCTCTTCACCCTCTTCGGCGTACTCGTCTTTATGCTTGATGAGCAGCCATTGGCGATTCCCGCCCGTGCGCACCAGCACGAACGAGCCTTTCAACTTTTTTCCGAGCAGCACGAATTTCAGATCGCCCTTTTTCAAGCCGTCCGAAACCTTCTTCACATTCTCAGGCGCGTACACACCGTAGTCCCAGACCATCAC
>JBKPPE010000038.1:0-8904 GCA_046733375.1 Acidobacteriota bacterium
CCGACATTCAGGTTAAGCGTCCGCAGATCTACTTTGGACAAGAAACCGGCAGCAACGTCTATGTAGACACCAAACAGAAGGAGTTCGATTTTCCGCAAGGCGAAGCCGACAATTACACGATCTATGAGGGTTCCGGCGGCATCAGGATCGGAAGCGGTTTGCGCCGGCTGTTGATTGCCTGGGCCGAAGGCGATTTGAGCAAGGTCCCTTTCTCAGACGCAATTACACCGGACAGCCGCTTGCTCATGAATCGTAACATTTACGAGATCGTCAACGGCCTCGCTCCATTCTTGATTTACGATCGCGATCCGTATGTCGTCGTGGGTGCTGACGGGAATCTCTATTGGATTCTCGACGCGTTTACCGAAACGTCGACCTATCCGTATTCGCGCCACCACAAAATTAATGACAACGATGCCAACTACGTGCGCAACAGCGTCAAGGTGGTGATTGATGCTTATAACGGCACGACGAATTTTTACGTTTTCGATCCGGATGATCCCTTGATTGCCGCTTACCGCGCCACCTTCCCATCGCTGTTCCGCGATGCGAGCCAGATGCCCGCAGATTTGCGCGCGCACGTGCGGTATCCCGAAACTTTGTTGCGTGTTCAGGGCGATGTGTTCGGACTTTATCACGTGCAAAACCCCCGTGTGTTCTTTCAACAAGAAGACGCGTGGAACCTGGCGCAACAGGTCGTGCTGGACGAGCAAAATCGGAAACAGGTGCAGTCCATCGATCCATATTTTGTGTTGATGCAATTGCCTGGCGAGGCGAAGAAGACGGAGTTCGCGCTGATTCTGCCGTTCACTCCGGCAAACCGGAACAACATGATTGGCTGGATGGCCGGACGTTCGGACGGCGAAGATTACGGTAAGCTCCTCGCGTACAACTTTCCAAAGTCACGGCTCATCGATGGACCCCTGCAGATTGAGGCGCGGATCGATCAGAACGCCCAGCTTTCTGCACAGTTCTCGCTTTGGAACCAGCAAGGCTCGCGGGTGGTGCGGGGCCACCTGCTCGTAATTCCTATCGGCAAATCACTGCTCTACGTTGAGCCGATATACTTGAAGGCCGAGAGCAGTCCGATGCCGGAACTGCGTTTGGTGGTCCTCGCCACACAGGAGCGCCTCGGCTTTGGCCAGTCGTTCGACGAGGCGATGTCCAATTTATTCGGCGAAGCGGCGAAGCCAACAACTGAACAAAAACCGACTGAGCAGAAACCCACAACTGAAGCCCAACCCAAACCTTCACCGTCGCCATCAACTCAATTGACGACGCAAGAACTAATCAACCGAGCTGTCCAGGAATTTGAGGAGTATCAGAAACTAACAGCGGCAGGACGGCTGGCTGAGGCCGGTAAGAAACTCGAAGAGCATAAACGAACGCTTGAGGAATTGAAGCGTGTGGCCGGTAAACCGTAGCTATTGTTGTTTCAGTTTCTCCTCAAGTTCGTGACCTTCCTTGATCGCATCGTTGTATTCAGGCTCGTAGCCGGGCGTCGCTTTCTTCTCGAAGAGAATCTTTAATTGTTCCCGCGCATCTTCGTTGCGATGCTCTTCGGCATAAGCCTCAGCGAGGCGCAGATGCAAAAGGCCGTTGTTCTCGCCAACCTTCAAACCTTTCTGAAAATAGTCAATCGCCTTCTGAACGTCGCCGCCAAAGATTTTAGGCGCCTTCAGATACACCTGGCCCAAAGCCATGTAGGCGCTCCCAGCCTCGAACCCTTCGTCGATCTTCAGCACCGCTTCCATCTCACGCTTGATCTCTTCGATGTCAGTCAAACTCGCGAGTGTGCTGATCTCAGCGTTGCCGCCATAATTCGCGCCAAGCCAAAAATGACCTTCCGGCCGGCTGTCATTTAGCTTCACGGCAGTTTTTCCCGCCTCAGTCCCCTCGCGGAATGCCTTTTCTGTTTCCGTATCGTCTGTGCTGTGCGTGCCAAGGTAGTAATTCGCCCTCGCAAGCCGCCATGCGATCTCATAGTCCGATGGATTGGCAGTGTAGGCCTGTCGCAGAACTATGAGCGCCTGACGCACCTTCATTACGTCGGCCCGCTGCACATAGAAGTCGTCGGCCTGCGCTTTCGGATCAGCAGCCGCAGGCGGCGGCACGGGGGGTGGGACGGCCTCGCTGGAGGTCTTCCGGCACCCAATTGCGCCAAACACGAGAGTTGCGGCGTAGACGCAAATCGCCATATTTCGCCCATAATCTGAAAATCCCTGACCCAATCTACCTGAATTGTATGGTTGTCGCATACAGACGCTGTTTTGCCTTCCCAAATGTGGACTGCTCAGGTATAGTGACGCCTCAGCAAGCAAAAATCTAACGGAGAACCAGTGGCAGCGGCAGCATTCTACGACCTTGAAGGCACCCTAGTCAGCACTAACCTCGTCCACACGCTGGGGTTTTATGCTCGAAACCAGCCCGACCTCTTCCGCAGTTTGCGGAAGAGCGCCACCACCCTGCTGAGCGTCCCCATGTTCGCCGTCAGCGACCAGTATAGCCGAAAAGTCTTCAACGACCTTTTCTTCAAGCGGTACAAAGGCGAGTCCGAAGACCGGATGCGGTTCTTCGCCGACGAGTTGTTCCAAACCGTTTTGAAGCCCGCGGTCTTTCCCGGCGCGTTTGAATTGATCGACAAATCGCGCAGCCTGGGATTGCGGCAGGTAGTCGTAACCGGGGCTTTAGAGGTTTCGGTCAAGCCCCTGATGGACTATCTGGGCATTGACGACTGGGTTGCCAATCGTCTCGAGTTTGTAAAGGGCGTCGCAACCGGCCGCTTGTTGCCGCCCGTGCTGGCGTCGGCGACCAAAGCTTCGTGGATTCGCACCTACGCCGAACGTGAAGGAATCAATCTGAGCGAATCGTTTGCCTATTCAGACAGCATGAGCGATTTGCCGATGCTTTCGATCGTGGGCCACCCGGCGGCGGTCAATCCGGATCTCCGATTGCGACAGACAGCTTTACATCATGATTGGCCGATTTTGAATTTGAAGTGAATGGTGAATGGTAAATGGTAACGCACCATGGCTCTCCAACTAAGAAAAAAGACGCACGAATCGATCATCTACATCGATAACGACAGCGCGCCCCGCATTATGCCGTCGGGCGAGGACTTCATCCTCGAAGATATCCCGGTCGGCACCCGGGTGCTGTATCCAAACCCGCCGCTGAAGGGCCTGCCAAATCGCGAAGCGGCGATTCGCTATGCGCTCAATCATCCGTTCGATTGCGATCCGCTTTATGCGCAGCTCAAACCGGGCATGAAGGTGACGATTGCCGTGGACGATATCAGTCTGCCTCTGCCGCCCATGGCCACGCCCGACATTCGTCAGACAATGCTGGAAGTAGTGCTGGATCTGCTCGCCGCGAATGCGATTGATGACGTGCACATCATCATTGCCAATTCCCTGCACCGGAAAATCACGTCGTGGGAAATGAAGCGGATGGTGGGACAGAAGATCTACGGTGAGTTCTACCCCGACCGCTATTACAACCACGACGCAGAATGGAAGGAAGGCCTGATCAAGATCGGCGAGACGCGTCACAAAGAACCGCTGGTGCTTAATCGGCGCGCCGCTGAAAGTGACTTGCTGATTTACTGCAACATCAATTTTGTGCCGATGGATGGCGGTCACAAATCCGTTGCGGTCGGTCTGTGCGATTACGAATCTCTGCGCGCGCACCACGACCCGCAAACGATTCGTGATTCGGACAGCTACATGGATCCCGCGCGGTCGGAACTTGCGAACAAGTGCATTCGTCTCGGCAAGATTGTTGATAAGGAACTGAACGTGTTTCACATCGAAACGGCCATCAACAATCGGATGTACAAAGGCGACATGGATTTTCTGCTGAAGAATGAAGACGACTTCACGGCGTTTGATCGCATGAAATTCGAGGCCATGCGCTACACCATGAGCAAGCTTCCGCGGGCCGCACGTCGCAAACTGCTTCACTCTCGGCCTGCGCAATATGAGATGACGGCCTGTTACGCCGGCAAGACCGAACCGGTTCACGCGAAGATCATCGAAAAGGGTTTTCAGCAGTATGCGATTCCGGTACGCGGTCAATGCGACATTCTGATTACCGGGATTCCGGATATCTCGCCATACAACGTGTACTCGATTTTGAATCCCTTGCTCGTGCAGGTAATGGGGCTTGGCTATCACTTCAACTTTTATCGCAACAAGCCACTGCTGAAAAAAGGTGGGGTGATGATCGTGCATCACCCCTGCTACGACGAATTCGACCATGACTTTCACCCCAGCTACATCGAGTTCTTCAATCGATTGCTGCCTGAATCGCGCGACGCGTTCTATCTGCGCGACAAATACGAACGCGAATTCGCCAATAACCCGAGCTATGTCGAGATGTATCGGCGCGGCAACGCCTATCACGGCGCGCATCCGTTTTTCATGTGGTATTGGGGCGAAAACGGCCGTCAGCACGTTGGCAAGGTCATTGCCGCGGGCGCCGAAAACGCGCACGTGCCGGCGATGCTCGGCTGGGAACGCGCCGACAATCTGACCGAAGCGGTCGCGATGGCCCGCAACATCATGGGCAACTCAGCAGAGATTACGATGCTGCATCAACCGATGATTGGTATCGCGGACATGGAATAAGAACAGTGAACTTTGGATTTGCCACAGGAATATTGCCGCGGGCAATCGCTTTCTCGAGCACGTTGTTGCTCTCGATGGCGCTACTCAACTTTCTGCCGAGCGCTCGTGCGCGGCGCCAGACGCAGTTCGCGCGCGCGGCGGCTGATGGAAATCTGCGCAGCATGCGCTTGCTGCAAATGGCGGGCGCCAGAGTGAACACTCAAGGCGGCTGCTGTGCTCCGCTGCTGCTGGCGGCGAGCGAAGGCCGTCTTGATGCGGTTCGTTACCTTTTGGACCAAGGCGCGGATGTGAACGCGCGCGATGAGCGCGGCCGTAGCGCGTTGACTGAAGCAGCATTTAACGGAAATGCTTCCGTACTCAAAGAATTAATTCTTCGCGGTGCAGCGCTGAACGCGTTAAGCGATGAAGGCACCGCATTGGACATTGCCATCAACACAAAACATGCAGAGGCCGTCGACCTGTTGAAGCACTACGGCGCAAGGAGTGCGAGCGAGGCTCGGTAAGCGAGGCTGATTATGACTGCGAAGCTTTCACCAACTGAGATTTTCCAGGGCCGCCGAGTGTTCATCATTGGCGCTACCGGCTTTGTCGGCAAAGTCACGCTCAGCATGCTGCTGCATCGCTTTCCGAACATCGGCAAAGTGTACGTGACGGTCCGCGCGCGTTCGCAGGAAGAATCTGAGGCGCGCTTTTGGAACAACGTCATCACTGCGGCGCCTTTCGATCCGGTGCGCGAGAGGTATGGCGAAAATTTCGACGAGTTCATTCGCGATAGAGTCGCGGTCATCGGTGGGGACGTCGCTGAAGAGAACCTCGGCTTCACGGAAGAAGAAGCAGCGCGCGTCGCCGGCGATATCGATGTTCTAATCAACTCTGCCGGGAATGTCACTTTCAATCCTACGCTCGAAAGCGCCCTGCGCACGAACGTTGTCGGCACCCAGAACGTGATCGCGTTTGCGAAGCGCATGAAACGGCCGGCCCTTGTTCACATCTCGACATGTTTCGTCGCAGGCAACCGCTCGGGATCGATTTGGGAAGACGACCAAGTGCTCGGTTACTTTCCCCGCCGCGGCGAACTGACTGGTGTTCAGTTTTCTGTCGCAGAAGAAATTCGCGACTGCGCGAAGATGGCCGAACGCGCGCGCGAAGAAGCGAAAGACGCCATGATGGCCGCGTACTTTCGCGAGCAGGCGCGCAAACGCCTGAACGAGGAAATGCGTGACGGTGACGATCTCGATACCCTCGGACTCGCGGTCGCGCGTGAGCGAAAAGTCTGGGTGCGCAATCGCCTTACCGAGATGGGGATTGAGCGCGCGGCGTTTTGGGGCTGGCCCAACATTTACACCTACACGAAGGCGCTCGGTGAACAACTGGTCGCCGCCGAAACCGACATGATTCGCAGCATCGTGCGGCCCAGTATTGTCGAGTCGGCAAAAGACTATCCTTTCCCCGGCTGGAATGAAGGCTTCACCACAACTGCGCCAATCGTTTTTCTTACACTCAAAGGCCAGCGCCAACTGCCCGCAAACAAGAAACTGATTCTCGACATCACGCCGGTCGATCAAGTTGCTGCCGTTATGCTCGCCGTCGCGGCTCAGGCATGCGTCGAACAACCGAAGCTCGTTTACCAGGCCGCGACCGGCGACGCGAACCCGGACAACATGGAGCGGATCATCGGATTCTGCGGCCTGTTTCGTCGCCAGGAAGAGCTGAAGAAAGAGGACGGTTTCCGCCTGTTTCGCGAGATTTCGGCCCGTTTTGAGCCATTTCCGGTTTCGCCCGAGCGATTCGAAAAGACTTCAGTGCCGCTGATGAACAAGGCGGCAAAGAAAACTTCTGACCTGCTCGATCGCGCAAAACCGCGTTGGGGTGGCGGCCGCTACGAGGGCGTGATCAAGCGCATCAAGCAGACGGTCGATACGGTCGAAGAACAAACGCGCGAAGCGAAGGAGGCGTTCGAGATGTTCCTTCCCTTCACTGTCGAGAACGCATACGTGTTTCGCTGCGACAACGTGCGCGCGCTGTTCAATCGCATTCGCGAAGACGAGCAACAGCTTCTCACATGGAACCCGGAAGAGTTCGATTGGTACGACTACTGGCTCAATGTTCACCTGCCGGGATTGAAGAAGTGGGTGCTGCCGACGCTGGAAGAAGACATGCGCGCGCAACCGAAACGCGTTTACACGTACCGCGACCTCGTAGAGCTGTTCGAGACATCGACGAAACGTCACGAAACGCGCGTCGCCATGCGCATCGAACGCGACGGTCGCAAAGAGCAGTACACGTATGGGGATTTGCGCGAGCTATCGACGCGCGCGGCCGCGTTCTTTGTAAGCAACGGAATCAAGTCGGGCGAGCGCGTAATTCTCTTCAGTCACAACGCGCCCGAATGGGGCATCACTTATTTTGGCGTGTTGAAAGCGGGCGCGACCTGTATTCCCATCGACGCCGAGAGTGCGACCAACGAAGTCGTCAACTTTGCCGGCGCCGGCGACGCGGCAGCAATCGTGATCAGTCAGAGGCTGCTCGACGAGCACGACGATCTACGCGATAAGCTTTCGGCAGCAGGCTTGAACGATATTCGGATTTGGACATTTGATGAACTTTACGAATTACCTTCGCCGGAAGTAGAAGACGAACGTATTGCGCTGTTGCCACAGCGCATCTCGCCGCAATCAGTTGCATCGCTAATCTTCACCTCAGGTACGACCGGCCGGCCGAAAGGCGTGATGCTCTCGCATCGCAATCTGACGAGCATGGTGTCAATGCTGTCGTCAGTCTTCGACATGGACACGAACGACGGCGTCTTGTCCGTATTGCCGCTGCATCACACGTTTGAATTCTCGACTGGGTTTCTCACGCCGATCAGCCGCGGTGCGCAGATCACTTATTTGGACGAACTAAATAGCGAGAACCTCGCGAAGGCGATCAAAAATGGTCATGTCACCGGCATGGTCGGAGTGCCCGCGCTCTGGGAGTTGCTGCACCGGCGCATCAGGAACCGTCTACACGAACGCAGCAAATTGGTAGGTGATACCGCGGACCTGCTGATGAAATTTAACGCCTGGTTGCGCGACACCACGCCACTGAATTTTGGCCAGCTCCTCTTCTATCCGATTCACGAAGGCATGGGCGGACGGATTCGTTATTTCATCAGCGGCGGTTCGGCGTTAAGTGAAAAGATTCAGCGCGATTTTCAGGGCCTCGGTTTCACAATTCTTGAAGGTTATGGCTTGACGGAAGCTTCGCCCGTCTTGACGGTGACGCGACCTGAGAATCGCATGCTTTCCGGTACCGTGGGACGGCCGTTGCCTGGCGTGCAAATCGACATTAAAGACCCGGATGCGAGCGGCGTTGGCGAAGTGATCGCGCGCGGGCCAAACGTGATGCTCGGCTATTTCGGCAACGAAGAAGCCACGCGCGAGGCCTTGGTCGATCGTTGGCTTTACACCGGCGATCTCGGTCGCCTGGATGACGATGGCAACCTGTATCTCGTGGGACGTTCGAAAGACATTATCGTCGACACCAACGGCAAGAACGTCTATCCCGATGAAGTCGAAGAGGTTTATCAGGACTCGCCTTACATCAAAGAGCTGAGCGTCTTTGGTCTGCCAGACGGCATCGGCGAGAAGGTCGCGTGCATCGTCGTGCCGGACAAGGAGTACGACATTGCTGTTTCAGAAGCCGAACTGCGCACTAAGATAGAGGAACACTTCCGGGACGTCTCCGCAAAGCTGCCTTACTACAAGCGCGTGAAGGTGCTGCACTTCACCGACGAGGAATTGCCACGCACGGCAACGCGCAAGGTGAAACGTCGCGAAGTTCTGAAGATCGTCCAGGAGATGGAAGCTGGACGGGCGGAAGTTGGACTCGAGCGCGAAGAAGTTTCCGGCGAGGCCGCCTGGCTGGCAGAGATCGTTGCGTCAGTTTCGAATCGTTCTGTTCAGGAAATCACGCTCAATTCGCGCCTCGGAGATCTCGGATTCGATAGTTTGATGTTCGTCGAACTTGCGGCCGCGATCGAGAACGCAGGCGGATCATTAAACGCTCCCGATCGCTTGAACGAAGTTCAGGACGTGCGTGAGCTTCTGACCGTGGTCGATCGTGTGGCGGCAGCATCACGTCGCGATGCGCCGCGGCTGCGACTTGAGGCGGAAAAAGATGAAGAGATTCACGTGCCTGAGCCGCTACGCATTGTCGGAAACAAGGTCGTGGAAATTGCGCAGCGAACTTTATACGACCGCATTTTGCGCACAAAGTATGAAGGACAATCCAA
>JBKPPE010000039.1:0-3711 GCA_046733375.1 Acidobacteriota bacterium
TTGTTAGGGCGGCGGAATTCCTCCATTACACACGACTAACAACAACAAAGCCGATTGTAGGCCGCTCTTTTGCGGCCGAGATCTGCGAAATCCTAAACAAATACAGTCATGAAAAAAATTCTGATTACCATGTTACTTGGCGTCCTTCCGGTGCTTAAAGTCAATTACTTTTGCACAGGAAATGACCGAGCAGTCCTCCAATCGTTTGGAAGCGCGGCTTAGTCCGGTCGTTGCTGTGGACGCAAGTGGGCAGGCCCGGCTGGATACAGAGGCCGGGGTAAGGAATGATCGCTTCACCGCTGAAGTGGAGATCGCTAAGGACGACTTTGGTCGTTTGGGTATCACACCCGCTAACGGTTTCCGAGACGAAGTGGTGGATCTCGGCGTGGTGCGCGGCGGCAACGTCATATTCACCCACGTTCTGCAGTTCTCGAGAAACCTGGCGAACGATATCACCTTCGAGACCGATATCCGGGGCGCGGCCGCACCCGAATTGCAGGCGGGCGACGTGGCACGCGTGAATGTAAACGGTCATTTCACACTGCGCGGCCGATTTGTGATTCGGTAGCTTCGACGGCCATTAACCCGTGTTGCTACCGGAGCCGGCCTTCCTGACGGAACCCGGTCTCGCTTGGGGGGCGGCGACTGGTTTTTCCGGTCGCCGCCATGGGCTTTTAGTCTTCAAAGCGTGGACGATCGACCTCAACACCTTGATCTTTTCTTAGTGAGCGCTCACTTGTCGCTGCTCTAACAGATGGCAATTCCGGTCGCCCGATATGCGGATTCTAATCGTTGAGGACGAGGCGCGGTTGGCGCGACATATTTCGTCCGCCTTGATTGAAGCCGGACACGATCCGGAAATCGTGCAAGATGGCGAGACCGCGATCGGCCAAGTCCAGGAAACCCCTTTCGATCTAATCTTACTCGATGTGATGCTGCCTGGGATGGACGGATTTGACGTCTTGCGGCGCTTGCACAAGACCGGCACGAGAGCACGCGTGTTAATGCTGACTGCCCGTGGCGAAGTGAACGATCGCATCACCGGTTTGCAAATGGGAGCAGACGATTACTTATCGAAGCCTTTTGCGATGCAGGAACTGGTCGCACGTGTGCGCGCGCTTGGTCGCAGATACATGGAAGAACCAAAGCCGACGTTGCGGGCCGCCAATTTAACTTTGCGACTGGCAGACCAGCAGGTGCAGCGCGGCGGCCGAGCAATTGAACTTTCAAGCCGCGAACTGACATTGTTAAAGGTTTTGATGCGGGAGCCGGGGCGAGTTTTTACGCGGACGGAGCTATGCGAGCGCGTGTGGCTACGTAAACACGACTACGATACAAATCTCGTCGAAGTTTTTATCGGTCGATTACGCAAAAAACTGGGGAATCCTCCACTCGTTCACACCGTCCGGCACGTCGGTTACACTTTGCGCGAAAAATGAAACGTTGGCCATTGCGCTGGAAGATTGCGCTCTACGCTGCCGGCTTCGGAATCGTCGCCACGATCGCGGGTGCGGTCTCGACATGGACGTTGATGCGTCGCTCCGAGATTGCCGCTTTCGACCGGCGATTAACGCTTGATGCGCAGGAACTTTTTCGTGATGTGGAGAATTTCGAAGGTGGTTGGAACAATAATCAACGCACATTTCGAGAAGAATTCGTTCCGCTGGCCTTAAAAGATCATCTGATCGAAATTCGCGGGCCTAACAAAGAAGCGTTGTACCTCTCCCCCAACCTAGACGGATCGTTGCTCAGCGATGGTATCGAAAAATTCCACACCCGTAAGATCGACAATCGGACCGTTCGCATAGGAACGTTTCATCGCGGCCCACTGATGCTTCATGTCGGCGCCGACTTGAAAGAGGTAAATCAGATCGGCCGCGACATTATCTTCGGAATGTTCGGTGCCATTCCCACCGTATTGGTGGTGGTCGCAATCGGCGGACGGTGGGTTGCGCGGCGGGCCCTCGGCCCAGTTGAAGAGATTCGACAAGCAGCCGCGCGAATCAGCCCGCGGCATCTGAATGAGCGACTGCCCGTCCCGCCGGCCAAGGATGAAATTGCCGGTCTGGTCTCCGTGTTGAACAAAACATTCGAGCATTTGCAACGCAGTTTCGAACAATCCATTCGGTTTTCGGCGGATGCTTCGCATCATCTCAAAACCCCGCTTGCAATCCTCCGGGCCGGGATTGAAGAAATCCTGACTGATCCCAAATCGTCGGCGATGCAGCAAGCGCGCGCCAACGCCTTGCTCGATCAGGTCCACCATCTCACTTCCGTGTCGGACAACTTGTTGTTGCTGGCGCGAGCGGACGCGGGCCGCCTCGACCTGGAGCGCCGGGAATTCGACTTGCGAGAAGTTCTCGATGGTGCATGCGACGACGCTCGTACCCTCGCTGAAGATACCGGGATCAAGGTTGAGACGACGATAGCCGATCACTTGCCGATTGTGGGTGATCCATTCGCGATTGGCCTTATTGTCCAAAACCTGATCGACAATGCGATCAAGTATAACCAGCGCGACGGCTGCATTCGCCTAATGGCGCAAGCCTGCGATGGGCAAGTCGAGGTGGCCGTGGCTAACAAGGGGAAGCCGATTCCAAAGGAGCGTGCCGAACAGATCTTCGAAAGATTCTACCGCGCGCGCAGTAATCAACGCGCGCCAGGCCAGGGTCTTGGTTTGAGTATTGCTCGGGAATTAGCGATCGCGCACGGCGGGCAACTTTCGCTCGTGCGTTCAGACTCGGACTGGACCGAGTTTCGTCTGACGCTGCCGCGTTTCGCCGAATCGAGCGCGCGATAGACACACGCCTTCAACTTTCACCTAATCGACTGGGATGGGGAGTGCGCTGCGGTGGGCAACCTGCGGCCGCCCATCGCAGCTGTCCTCCTGCCTCTCCAGCTCTGGCAAGAATGCTTAAACGGCTTGCGCTCTGACGTTGATCAATGTTTTCGCCAACTCGGTCAGCTTCTTATTCGTGGCGCCTTCTTCATCCAACGTTTGCTGCAAAAGTCTGGCCCCTTCGGTGTCGCCGAGCAATTCCGCGTAAGTACGTGCACAGCCGTACCCGGCAATCTCATAATGCTCCACTCGCTGCGCCGCAGAAATAAGACCGGCGTCGCGGACTTCATCTTCGGCATCTTCCTTAATCATCTCCTCACCTTCTTCGATGAGGCCTTCCATTCCTTTGCACTTGGCCCCACGCGAACTGGCATCCTGACTTTCCAAAATTTTTTCCAATCGATTAACATGTTCTTCTGTTTGATCGAGATGCGTTCTGAAGCCATCAGCCAGCCTTTCACTCGAAGCAGCCTTGGCCATCTTCGGTAACGCCTTGGTCAATTGCTTCTCGGCGCTGTAAAGGTCTTTCAATTCGTGAATGTAGAGATCTTTCAGTGTTTCTAGTTCCATAACGTTGGGATTTCGAATCTCGGCGATAGTTTGGTTTCCTCTTTGTCGAACAATCCGGTGTTCGAGTTTATTTGCGGCGCTTAGTTCGGCGTTTCTGTTTTTTCACCAACCGCTGTCCCCGTTTCGGACCATATCGCCCGAGCGGTCGGAATTTTTTTCCTCGTTCCTGGTTGTAGGAGATGAAAAAATGTTCGATTTCCTTGAGCAATGCCGGACTTAAATCGGAGAGCGATTCAACTCCGCCATGGGTTTGTGATTTTGCCGCTACCGCGATCAACCGATCGTTGCGCTCGGTCTTACCG
>JBKPPE010000040.1:0-5124 GCA_046733375.1 Acidobacteriota bacterium
CGCGCAACTCGAGCATCTCCCCAGGCGTGAATGCCGGTGCTAAATCAATTAGCGGCTTGGAGGTGTCATCAAGTGAAGCCTGCTCAGCTACTGGTTCGGTGCGAGTTGCGAGGAACTCAGTTTCCGTGTGCGAGTGCTGCTGGATGTTCTGATAAGTGCCGAGAATCGAGAGCGCTTCGGCAATGTGGGCTTTACGATAGTCCTACAAATTCTGTCGATAAGTTCGCGTCGAGACCTTCAGCGGCAGACCATATGTGTCGAGAAAGGCATTCTGCACGCCCCACCAGAAGAACTTGCTCCACGTGGCGCGCTGCGCGTGTGACAAATTGAGAATCGGCGACGGCGGTCCTGAAATGTTTTTCTTGTTGCCCACACTTCGATAGAGGAAGGGAATCGCGGCGGCCACGCGCTTCGCCATCGAAGGCTGGGTGTACGTCAGCATCCACACGTAACGCAGTCGATCATTTTCCGGATTGTCGTCGCCGAGCGTGTCACGCAGGACTGTCACCAGCGGTACTTCCGGCGAGGACGAGTCTCGCAAACCATCGACACGGCCGAAGATGGTTAAGAGTTCTGCGCCGGTGGCGACGGAAAGTTTTTCGACGCGAAATGCAGGTGCAGTCGGAGACGTATTTGTTGAAGCCGGTGTCTCAAGATTCGCGGTTTCGGTGGTGAGCTGCGGTTTCGCAGTGCTGATTTCGGCAGCAGATTGCGCAGCGGCAACGCTCCAGCCGACTGAAAGAAGTGTCAGCAGCACAAGCCCGCGCAGTACAACGCGAGGTGGGAACTTCAGGGCCCAGGCTTTAGTAGTCATGCTGCTTGCCGAACACTCTTACGTTGCAAACGCTCCAAATCAAACAATGTTCCGACGGTTTCGGCGCAAGCTCCTTGCAATATCGAAGTGAAAAAGCCGGGGGAAATCCTAGGCAATGAACGTGCCTGACCCCAATTGGATGCTAAGTACCCGGTCGACCGTTCGACTGAGAATTGGCCGCGTCCTTTTCTTCGTCGGGATTTTCAGGCGCAGTCCATCCCGACCTTTCCAGCAGGGTCAATGCATACCGCACCGGCACTGCGAAGTTGGATGCAGTGTTTTCGGTGAATACCGCGAAAGTAATTCCAATCACTCGACCCGATGGTCCAAAGAGTGGCGCGCCCGATCCGCCCTCACCTGTGCGCGCGTCGTAAACAATTTTGCGCGTGTTCAAGTCAGTGATGTTTCCCTGAGTCATCAGCGGTTGAATGTGCTTTGTCTGCGCCAGGTAACCCAGCGAAGCTTCAACCGATCCGTAACGCGCGAGCACGCTGCGCGCTTCGGTCTCGTCGAGCAAAGCGAGCAGACGATCCGGCCCGTTCGGATAGCCCATGGTCACGACCATGTTGCCAACAACTTCCTGTCCGTCATGTTCGAGTGGCAGCACGGGAACTTTGTCGGGCAAGTCTTTTGAGTCAATCGTGCAGACGGCCACGTCGTCGCGAGCCGCTGCCTGTTTGAATTTCAAAGTGATCGGCTGAGCGGAATCAGGGAAGTAAGCGACGAGCTTTCGCAACCGCGGCTGTCCACGCACCGTGCTGTTGAGACTTTGCGCGCGATCGTCAGCGAGCCAGGGCTGCACCACGTGACGATTCGTCAGCAGGTAACCGTCTCCGACATGAAAGCCGGTGCCGACAAAATCGAATTCGGCAATCGATCCGTTGCCTTCGGGCGTCAGCGCCGTCGAGTCAGTGCCGGATTGGACATTCGTCCCCGATTCGTTTGCCTGTGTCTCGGGATATCGCAGCGGCCGGCCAGTACCCGACTCGACAAACATGTACGAGCCGTAAATCAGCGCGACACCGCTGCCGTAATCAGCGCGCAACTTAACCGCCAGCGACAAACTCTTCATCACGCGCTGATTGGACTCGTCCAAATCTTTCAGTTGTTTGTTGGTGCGTTCCAGCTCGGACTTCGCCGCTTCAGTTTGCGCGCGCAGGTCATCGTTGATGCGGCGCGTGCGGCGCAGCTCGTTGACGAGACCAAAACCGATATAGAGCGAGCCGAGGACCAGCGCGATCAGAATCGCGAAGATGATGATTTTCGTGCTGGGATTGATCTCGCGAACCAGTTCACGTGTGAATTCACGCAGGAAGATCTTTGCGTCGTCCCGTCGCGAAGTGGCGGACGCTTCCATCGCCGCTTGCTCGATAAACGGAGCGACGTGCGCGCCGCCGCGGCGGCCCGGCACCAGAGCAGCCGTGGCCTGAATCGGAAAGAAATGAATTGAAGGTCCTGCCGGTCCGATCCAGATTTCATCGCCGTCATCAATCGCCTTGTTTGATCGGACGGGGCGATTATTGAGCGTCACTTCGAGGTTTGAATCGTAACTCGCGATGCGATAGACGCCGTTCTGCCGGGATAACTCAACGATCGGGCCAGTAGCTTTGCTCGCCGCGACTTCGGGCAGCCGAACCTTGACGTCGCAGTCATCGGCAGCGCCAATCGTGATCCGATCGCGCATGACGACTTCAGTCGAGCGGTCATTCAGCGATGAAATGTGAATGACAAGCCCGTCGGCTTTGCGCTGCTCAGTGATTTTCCGAAACGTCTGCATGCACGTACTAAATCAGGCGCCCACCACCGTCTCCGCCGGAACTCTGCGGTCGGTCAGCGGTCGCCTGTGCGATCCGAATCTTACAATGAAAACTGGTGCGTGCAAAGAACTTAATCAACTTGCACAGACGCCGGTTAGTTGTCTTCCTGGCGCCGCATGTTGGATGCATGTTCGTGTTAGCATGAACGCATGGCCGAGTTCGAAATTATCCAAGATATTGAGCGGCTGCGCGCGCTGGCGCCGGTAGCCACCGCGCCGATTCAGCACCATGTGTTTGTTTGCACCGGTAAGTCATGCTCGGCGCGAGACAGCGCCGAAGTCCGCGACGCCTTCGAACGGGAACTGAAAGAGCGGGGGATTCTGTTCGGCAGAGAGGCCAAGGGCAAGAACCCGAACGGCAGCATTGTCCTCACTGAGTGTGCGTCAGTGGGCTTTTGCACCATTGGCCCGACCGTTTTGATTTATCCGGACGGAACCTGGTACGCGCAGGTGCGCGCCTCAGACGTCCCCGAAATCATCGAAGAGCATTTGTTGAATGGAAGGCCAGTTGAGCGACTGGCAGTAATGAAAGTGCCGTGTGCCGGTGATTCTATTCAAACCCAGGCACCAAATGGAGGCGAATGGGAAGCTTAGTTGTGTCAGAACCCGGAGCGGTAGCGATGGCATCAAACAGTAACATCGAATCTTGATCCGGTCGCTACCGCTCTCGGTTCTGACACCAAACTTGTCAATCACACATTGTACGGCTCTTTGTCCGTCAAATAAGCGATTAACTCTTCTCGATTAGTCTTAGTGTCCAGCCAGTGCCGTATGCGTCTAATCTCCGCGTAGTCCTCTTCACCAAACCTGTCGAGATAGATTTGCTGCATGCGCTTCTTTCGTTGCTCACGTATCGCGCCGGCTTGCCAGAATTGAGTGAACATTCCGTGCATGTCGTCGTGCAGGTTTCGCTTGCGGAGAGCCGCCCATTCGTTGCGATCCAGCCAGATGCCTTTGCAACCCGCGCAATGATCAACGGTGAAGTCCAACCCGCGACCTACCAGATACTTGACCATGCGAAAACGACATTCGGGACAATCAACGGGAACGCCCGGTTCGGCGAGCGACAAAGTTTCTGATTCGTGAATGCGTTCAGCCGTCTTCGTGCCGTGCCGCTCAATCCAATCCCAATATTCCTTGCCACGAATCCAGTGGCCTTCACACTGCGGACAATTGAATGAAGACAAGTTTGGCTCTAACTCAGTTCTCACCAGTTCGGTGTTCTTGCAAACCGGACAATTGAATTGTTCTTTTGAAAACATAACACCCTTTAGATTATTGAAAACGATAAGGCGGCAATTCTCTGATTGCGCCTGCCGAGAACATCCACGGCGGCATTTCATAGACGATGCGGTGCACGCAGTTAGGCTGAACTACGACATTGATCGATGCATCGCCGCAGGTTTCCATAAGCAGATAGCGGAAATAGATCCGCACGTTGTGCATTCCGCCCATCATGGGAAAGTTGTGCGTCCCCCAGGCGCGTTGGGTCGGCTGGCCGTCAATGATGATCGTCGGCGTGCAGAGGTAGAGAAAGAACGACAATGGAAAAAAACTCGTTTGGATTTGAATGCCAGTCCAGGGTGCTTGTGCTGCCATGTTGGTGTGAGCAAAAAAATACAATTCAAGATTGCGGACCCGCCGCGGCGCGAGGTTCGGCGACGGGTTCGGTCGGTTTCCAACGCAGTACCGGTTTGCGCGCGGCGGTCGCTTCATCCAGCCGGCCAATCCGTGTCGAATGGGGAGCGTTGAGTAACAGGTCGGGATCATCCTGCGCCTCACGTGCTATCGAGCGCATCGCATCGATGAATTGATCGAGTTCCAAACGCCCCACCGATTCTGTCGGTTCAATCAACATTGCGCCCGAAACAATTAACGGAAAATAAATCGTCATCGGATGAAAGCCGTAGTCGATCAAGCGCTTAGCGATGTCGAGCGTGTGCGCGCCTTTGCGCGCCTGGCGTTTGTCGGTAAAGACGACTTCGTGCATCGGCGCGCCGTCGAAGGGCTTGTCGTAGTCAGAAACGAGGGCATGCGCGATGTAGCGCGCGTTGAGGACTGCGGCTTCGGTCGCGTCGCGCAAACCGTCGCGTCCGTGGGTCAGGATGTAGGCGAGCGCGCGCAGCATCATGCCGTAATTGCCGTAAAAAGCCTTTACGCGACCGATTGACTGCGGATAGTCAAAATCCAATCTGTAATTTTGAATCTGAGATTTGGAATCCGCCGTGCCGTCCGTCCGCACAATTCGCGGCACGGGCAAGAAAGGTTCTAGTTCTTTCGTGCAACAGCATGGTCCGGAACCTGGGCCGCCGCCACCATGCGGCGTCGAGAAAGTCTTGTGCAGGTTCAGGTGAATCACGTCCACGCCCATGTCGCCGGGTCGCGCGACGCCGACCAGCGCATTCATGTTCGCGCCGTCCATATAGACCAGGCCGCCTGCTTCGTGAACGATGCCGCAAATCTCCTGAATGTTCTTTTCGAACAGGCCCAGCGT
>JBKPPE010000041.1:0-6009 GCA_046733375.1 Acidobacteriota bacterium
GTGAAGGCGCTGTTGAATCCGATGGTCGCGTCATCGGTGGGGGTTCCCGGCACAGTGAATCCAAGTTGCCTGGCCACTGTTCGCGGTATCGAGACAACGCTGCCATTGCCCGTGTCTATGGGCACACTTCCGGTTGGCAACGCTGCATAGATGCTCGCTTCGGTGGAGCTTGAAGCGCTCGCGTTCAGGTTGATGCGCACACCGGGATAGTCGACCTGTATAGTTCGCGAGCTGGTCGAACCCAAAGTACTTCCGCCAAAAGGTTGTCCGCTGGGACTGTTAGGTCCGTAGTCGATGTTGAGCGTAACCGTAGTCGGCGATTTGATTCTCGCCGTCCAATTGGCCGCCGCGCGCTGGAACGCCGCGATGATCGTCCCTTTGTTTGGATCGCTGTTAAGTTGCGAAAGCGCGACAAGATTGATGGTGAGAGGAGAACTCACATTCTCGACGGTGGTAACAATCGTGTTCGTTTCCGGTAAGTAATTATGCGTTATTGGAGTTCCACGATCGTCAGGACGCGGTAAGGTCAGCGACACTTCGTCAGCCCGTGCTTCACGGCACACAACCACGCCGTTTACTGCCTCAATAATAAAGCTGTCCACATTCGTGACGGATTGAAGCTGAGCGTCAGCGCTGGTTGAACTGTTCGATCGCCTTGATTCGTTGAGGCGTGAGAGCGCGGAAAAAGGGCTCGCAAGCAGAACAAAAACAATGAGCAGCGTTAGCGTCCCAAATGCGCGACCGCGAAATGAGCTCATTACTTTTGCTGAGAGCGGATGCGGAAAGTTTCTTGCCACCTTAATCGCCACCGCGAGGAAATGTCGAAAGCGAATGCTTTAATAACACAAAACGGTAGAATGGAACACCCACACCGACCGAAGACAGCTGAAATTACTTAAGACAAATCGCCAGCCTGCAAAGCAGTCGAACGCGGACGCGCAAACTTCGAGCCCACTTCGGGACTACTCGGTGAAGAAGCGTTTGCCGACGGGGGATTTTTGTTCATCAGAGGAAGTAACGCCCCAGCGGGCACGCATGCGCAGCTCCAGGCAACCAGTTTCCAGCAGGGCTGTCAGTTTAGCGGGGTGAAAGTTGAAACTCGGCTACGTGCCGATGCCAGTCGCTCACGAAACACATGTAAGAATCCTCGCCGACTATCTCGTTGTGGAACGGCACGGCGGCCGCATCCACCAACAAACGCGAAGATTTTAGCTCGCGAGGAAGCAGCGCACAGATCTTTCCGCTACCTGGAGTGTTACTTTCAAAGGTTAATTTAACCGTGCGGCTTGCCGCATCGTACTGATAAACGTATCTGACGTATTGGCCCGTTGCGGGTTGATACAGATTCAGTCTTGCGCCGGTTTGTCGCAGCCGCGTCTTGAGGTTTAGCGAATCCGACCTCAAATAAACGCCGAACAAGCCCTGAAACAATGCCCCACCAAGAGCGCCGGCACTTCCTAAATAATTGGGACTGCCCATACCTTTCCCGTCCCGAGTATGCCACTCGAACATACCCTTGTTCGCGAGAGCTTTCTGAGCTATCGGAACAAGTTGCTCGGCAGCGCGACCGGCGGCGCCATGTTCAAACTCGGCCAATAGCAGACGGCCGGCGAACCAATCCCATTGACCACCGTTTTGGTATCGGTATTCATCGTTAACGGCGGGATGTTTAAAAAATCCGCGTGGAAACGGCGGCAACGCTACCCCTGCAATCGTCGATACATCGTATTCCTTTTGACGCTCTGCAGCGATATTGAAGATACTCATCGCCTGCGCGTCGTTAGCAACGTGCGACAACGCCGCTAGCGCGTTACTTCCCATCGCGAAGATGTTCGAGTCATCGAATTGTCGCTGGGCAGGCGTCAATTGTATGTGCATGCGGTAGAAGCCTCTTTCTTTCTGCCACATGAATGTGTTTATGTTTCGCTTGACCATCGCCGCGATCTTTTTCCAGTAAGTTGCGCCGTTTACATTCCCGGTTACGAAGTGCATCTCGCTAAGTTGTGATGCTGCGCGATAAAAGAGCGTATTCGTATAGAGCCCGGCGACAACCGGGGTTTTGCTATCCAGGTAAATCGCGCGTTGATCAGCATAAACAGGACTAACATCTCCCCAATCGGCAGTAAAAGCATTCGTCACCAGACCATGCCGCCGGTCAAATCTCGATTTCAAGAGATACGCAAGTGAATGATCGAGCCGGCGAATGATCGAAACTCCTGCGATGGTTTTGGTAAGCCATCGAACTTCGCCTTGAATCCGGAACACCTGGTAAGCAGCATCGACCGCACTTGTTTCCTGATCCGCCTCAGTGGTGTTCTTGTCTGCTGAGACGATGATCGAACCTGTTGATCGATCTGACTGATAAACGTCTTTCGCACGAGGAGCGCCCGACAGAAAGTTGCTTCTGCTGCCCGCAGCAATCCAATCGTTCAAACTGCCATCGGTACGCTGGTGGGCCAGGTGTTCTTCGATCCAGCTGCTGAGAAACTGTGCAGGGTAGTAATAACGCGCTACCGGAATTGCGGTAGCGCTGTCGCGCAACCAGATCTGCGGATAAGTAGTTCCAGCCCCGAAGCCGGTGATTTGTCCTCGTTGCCCGCGAAACTGCTTTTCCGTTGCCGCCAGCGTACTGGGAAAGAATTTTTGCAGGTCATTAATGGCTGGGTCATCGATGAAATACCAGGTCTCCTGGCGATTGTCGGAGTCCCGGGCTCCTTGCTCCGGCCGAATCGCGGCGCTGCTTATTAATGCAGCAAGCAGTACCAGTGCGATGACCGAGCAGAAGGCTCTTTTCATTGGACGATGAGTGGTTCGTGTTTTGTTGAGCGTGGCTGTCTCTGATGCGGCCGGGCAATATTAAGGCTGGCCACTTTGCAATGACCAGCCTCGTGAATTCACCTATTAGAAAATGACTTGCCTAAAACCGCGGTCGGTAGCCTGCCGGGTCGTTCGATTCAATAAAACCGCGAACCATAAAGTTCTGGGTCAGGTCGGAACCTAGCTGCGGCAACAGCTCATTAAATCGGTTGTTCTGATAGATAAAGCCGCAGGCGTTCGGATCGCCGGTTCCAAAGTAATTTGCGGGGTCATGACAATTTTCCGGATCCCGTCGCAGATAGCCAAAATACTCCATCGTCACAAAAGTCGGCTGGTAAAACTTCGTGCTTACTTCCGAGCTTTCCGCGACAATCTGTAACACTTGCGCGCGAGTGGTCGACGCGGCAATGGCATTCTGCGTCGCGGCTGACAGAGTCACGCCCGCCGTCGCCGCGAGGGCGTTGCCAAACGACGTCACGGTCGGATACGTAGCGACCGGATATTTCGCAACAATCTCAGCGCGCTGAACAAACGCCTGGGTCAGCGCCGCTTTCTTTGCCGGGTCAGGACCGTTGCGATCATTCGGGCTGCTGATGGCCGCCATGTCAGTCATGAACTCATTGTAATGCGGCCTCTCTACCTTGCTCGCGTCCTGAAGCTCCGCGGCCGTCTTCGGGCGTTGACCAATCGTGACCAGGTACAGATTCATCACGTAAACGCCTTTCGCCTGGAATTCAGGCGAGCGGAAGAAGTTCGCTGACAAAGCTCCGCGGGTGTACTTATTGCACTCCACATCGTTGGGATTACAACCGGCCAAGATCGGAAGATAAAAGCCGAGTCCACACGATGCTTCGCCCGGCTGACAAACAGTCTCCGGAAAACGACGAAGGAAATCGATGTACTGCTGCTGAATGAAAAAGTCGCAGTCATCAATTGTGATTACTGAACCGGGCGCCCCAACGCACCAGTAAGGACTACTGCCACCCGGTGGCCGCAGGCGTACTGGTTTGACCTTGACGCTACCGTAAAAGAGGTCACAGGGGAGTCCCGCGGTTTCACAAGTGATGGTCAATGACGGTGCCTGAGCAAAAATTGGCACGCTGAATAAAACTAAGAAGAACAAGGTGGCCGCAAGCTTTTTCATTAATTTGACTCCAAAATGTGCGAGAGCTGGTTCAGTAAGCTGTCGGTTTAGCCCTGAGGCATGGCTATCCTGATATCGAAAAATACCTTTCGAACTGAGGGTTTGTCAAGCAATCTGTTTGGCAGCACACAGTCCCTTTCCAGTGGGGCCAACAGTCGCCGACTTAAGATTACTACGTTGTTTGGGATAGAATCCAAAACCACAAACTGCTAGACGATTAAGCCGGTAATTTGGTCGAAGAAACTGCGATGTCCCCACCCGAAATCAACGTAGACCAGTTGATGCATCAGATCCGCCAGGCTGTTGCCCAACGGGCAAACGGAAAGGGCGGAAAAATGGAATCCGCGCCAACGGCAGCCCCTGAAGAAGCCGCCGCCGGTCAAATCGACGGATCGCGGCTGGCTTTGCAACCTGACTTTCAACCTTCGACTAACGGATACCACGTAGAAGATTTACTGCAGTATCACGGCGAGACGTTTGTCAGGAACGCATACCGGGCGATTCTGAAACGCGATCCCGATCGTGCCGGCATGAGTAATCAACTCGCCAGTCTGGCGGGCGGTCGCTTCAACAAAATCGATGTTCTGGCAAGTCTCCGTTCGTCAGCAGAGGGTAAGCGTGCGGGCGTCAAAATCTCGGGCCTAACGTGGCCGGTAACTATTCGCCGGCTGCAGCGAATCCCGGTCATTGGCTATCTGGTTGAACTTGCGGTCGCCCTGCTTCGTCTGCCGGTGCTGTTGCGGCATCAGCGGCAATATGAATTCTATGCCCTCAGCCGGCAGGAACAGATAGTCAGTTACGTCGATTCCGTTAAGCGTGAAGTTGTCAGCAAGGCAAATGAAACTTCGGCAGCGATTGAAAACAGCATTAGCGTTCAACGCGAAGCCTTGAAATCACTGCAGGTCGAGGTCAATGCGGCGCTGATCACGTTGCGCGACGAGATCGCCGCCCACAACGCGGCGCTGATGGCGTTGCGCGACGAGGTCACCGCCAGCAACGCGGCGCTGGGCAACCTCGAGGTGCGCACAATAGAGCGTGTGACAGAAGTCGACGAACGAGCGCGTTCGCGGTTCGCCGATCAAGCTACGCTCCTTCAGACGCTCACGAGTGAGAAAACCCGACTGGTCGCCAGCCTTGGATTGCAGGAAAAGCGGTTAGCCGATTTGTTCGAGCGCGCTCAACTCCAATCGGGACTAAATGAAGAGGGACTGGCGGAACTTTATGCCGCCTTTGAAGATCAGTTCCGCGGCCCGTATGAGGAAATCAAAGACCGCTTGCGTGTTTATCTACCGATCTTCGAACGCGCCAAGGTGACCACCGATATTCTTGACGTTGGCTGCGGTCGAGGCGAATGGCTGGAACTTCTCCGCGAGACTGGAATGCAGGCGCGCGGGGTAGATGACAATCGGATCTTCATAGAAAGATGCAGGCAGAAAGGTTTGGATGTGGTGGAAGCCGAGGCGATCGCGTACTTGCGCGAGCTACCTGACGCGAGTCTGAACGCAGCGACTTCCTTTCACCTGGTCGAACATTTGCCGTTCAAGACACTGCTGACGTTGTTGGATGAATTTGTCCGGGTCCTCAGGCCCGGCGCCCCGTTGATTCTCGAAACGCCGAACCCTGCGAATTTCACTGTTGGCAGCCACACCTTTTACACGGATCCAACTCATCGGAATCCTATTCCGAGCATGACACTCCGCTTCCTGCTTGAAGCGCGCGGCCTCAAAAACGTCGAAGTGATGAACGTTCGTCCACAAGACGAAGCGAAAATCGCGGGCGACGACGAATTGACCAAACGCTTCAACGCATACTTCTTTGCCTCGCCCGATTACGGCATCGTCGGCTGGAAGAATTGAGGAAGGATCAGCGACTTTTCGTGTTGCAGAAGAAGCTCGTTATTGTCACGCCCTGGTTTGATGGCTTCGTCGGCGGCGCCGGAACACTCGCAAAAGGAATGGCGCGGGAACTGAACCGCCGTGGCGTAAGCGCCAGCGTTTTCACCACCTGTTCGCTATCGCCGTACGACGATTGGTGGAGTGATCATTACC
>JBKPPE010000042.1:0-2576 GCA_046733375.1 Acidobacteriota bacterium
GAACTACAATAACGATTTCACATTTTCCACTGGTCTCCCGAGCACCGCGCGACCGCCACGCTCGACAACCGGTCGTTGCATCAAATCAGGATGCTTGACCATTAGCCCGATAATCTCATCGTCGCTGAAATCTTTCTTTCCAATCTCCAGCTCGCGGTAGATCGATTCGCTGGTGCGCAGAAGCTCGCGCGGCGCGATGCCCATCTTTTTGATCAGCTCGCGCAGCTTCCTTTCGCTCAGCGGCTCGATGTAGTAATTGACTTTCTCGAAATCGACACCGCTCTCACGGAGCAGCTTGTCCAGCTCGCGACACTTCGTTCAA
Source organism: Acidobacteriota bacterium (assembly GCA_046733375.1). Lineage (GTDB taxonomy): Bacteria > Acidobacteriota > Blastocatellia > Pyrinomonadales > Pyrinomonadaceae > UBA11740. The sequence goes on from JBKPPE010000042.1 coordinate 323, forward strand.
GTCGGTTTTTCGTAAACTGTTATCATGAAAACTGTCCTTGGTACTTAGATCTTTGTGCTTTGTTTGCCTTTCGATAATTGACGAACCGAAACGTGACGGACTTCTACGCGAGGAGTCTAAGCACTAAGTACAAAGCACAAAGACCGTTTTGGCTACGGGAAGATACCTCTCACCCTGGTCGCTTCCGCCACGCGATCAATCGCCAGGATGTAAGCGCCGGTGCGTAAGTCAACTCCGTAACGATGGGCCGTTTGATGGACCTGCTGAAACGCGTTGGTCATCGTATCTTCCAGAGTTTGATTGATACGCTTTTCGCTCCAGAAGAATGAATACATATCCTGGACCCATTCGTAGTAACTGACAGTCACACCGCCGGCATTCGCCAGGATGTCCGGGATCACCGTAACTCCCTGATCTTCAAGCACCCGATCGGCAGCCGGCGTAGTTGGCCCATTGGCCAGCTCGGCAACGATCTTGGTTTTGACCTTGCCGACGTTGGCCGCCGTAATGCTGTTCTCGAGCGCCGATGGACATAAAATATCGCATTCGATTTCCAGCACATCATTCGGAGCAATCTCTTTCATGCCGCGTATTCCCTGCAAATTACCGGTCGCTTCCTTATGTTTCAGCACCGCGTGAATGTCGAGGCCCCCCTCGGCATAAATTCCGCATTTGGAATCGCACGCCGCTACTACGCGCGCCCCGTCTTCCGCGACCAGCCGAGCGATGATTGAGCCGGCGTTGCCAAAGCCCTGCACCGCGACACGCGCGTCTTTCAAACGTGTGCCTCGAACTTTACAGGCCTCGCGAATTGCATAGAGCGCGCCCCGGGCCGTCGCTTCATGTCGGCCTTGCGAACCGCCGAGCGAAAGTGGCTTGCCGGTGACGACCCCGAGTTCGGTATGGCCGTGCACCATTGAAATCGTGTCCATGATCCACGCCATTGTTTGCGAATCGGTGTAGACGTCAGGCGCTGGAATGTCGCGATCCGGGCCGATGATCGGAGCAATTTCAAAAGCGAATCGCCGTGTCAGTCTCTCCAATTCGCTCTTCGAAAGACTCTTCGGATCGCAAACCACACCGCCTTTACCGCCGCCGTAGGGAATCCCGACTGTCGCGCACTTCCAGGTCATCCACGAAGCGAGCGCTTTCACTTCATCCAGCGTGACATTCGGGTGGTAACGAATTCCACCTTTTGCAGGGCCGCGCGCGATGTTGTGTTGCACACGATAACCTTCGAAGACTTTTGTTTCGCCGCCATCCATGCGCACCGGAATTGACACGATGAGCTGCCGCTTGGCGCTGCGCAGGACGTGGCGCATTGACTCTTCCAGTTCCAGATAGTCGGCGGCGCGATCGAATTGCTGTTTGGCAATTTCAAAAGGATTGAGTTGCTCCGGAGCGGGCTGGGGCGCGGACATAAATTCCCTCCTTGCACATAGCGGGGTGATAAGGCGGCGCTATCGTAATGGAATCGGGCTGAACCGCCAAGCACCCAGAATCATTTTCCATTTGTCATTTTCCATTTCTCATTTTCATCGCCAATGCAGCCGGACCCACACCGTCGAGCAGTCAGGACCTTTGCGACTCAGAAACAAATGACAAATGAGAAATGAAAAATGACGAATGGAAAATGTTTTTTTGGACTGGCCAGGAACAACTGGTCGCTTTGCTTGTCTAACGATTTAGCTTCTCGACCCGAACGGCACCGGCTAACAGGAGGAGCTAAGATGTTTACCAATCTAATCGAGTCGAATTCTCACAAGCGCGAGTTTAAGCGACGCAGTTCGTTTTTCGTTGCCACCGTCGCCGCCTACGCCCTGATTCTAACTGCTGCCGGAATCGTCGGCATTTTCACTTATGACGCACGCGTCGAAGCACAGAACATGGATTTGCTGCTGCAGAGTTGGATTCCACCGGTGAAGCCTCCTCATGAACCCGAAGGACCGAGGCCTTCCCATCCACCGCGGACACCTGTTCGCTCAAACGCGCCGGTTGACCAGCACATTCAAGTGCCAGAACGAACCGCCCAAGTCCCGCCGGTCGACGATCTGAGAATTACTCCGCCTGACATTGGTGTGGTTGCCTCAACCATTCCGCCGTCAGAAGTGCCCGTCAATATCGGTAATCACAATGCAGATCCGGTGACCTCAGGCGGAGACAAGAACGGTTGTGCCAATTGTACCGGTGACCCAGGTGCGCCGGCTGTGGTGCCGCAACCAACGCCGGAGCCAGCACCCGTGAAACCGCCAGC
>JBKPPE010000043.1:0-2972 GCA_046733375.1 Acidobacteriota bacterium
AGAGAGGATTGTCTTGGTTGAGGGCCAGATTACCTTCCGGCATCATCATTTGCCAGCAGATCGAAGTAGCGTGTAACCCGCTTACTAAGCAGATACAGCAACAACGCAACGGCAATCGGAATCCCAATAATTGCCCGCGGCTCAGTTCCTAAGAGCGTATTGATAACGTCACCAATAAGGTTGATAACTACTAGCGCAATTGCGATTCTGTGTCCCCAGCGATGACCGCGCCAAAGACCCACTGCGGCTGCCGCGCAAAAGGCACCAACGATGGACAACAATAAAATGGCCCAAGTTCCGAGAGTTACGAGTCCTCTATGTCCGTGTGGATTGATGCGCCAAATTGGTTCCAAGAGACTATTTGGAAAAGCCAGTGAAATGCTTGCGCTAAAGCAAGTGATCGAACCGAGCAGAAAGAAGATACTCAACGCCGTTACGCCTGCGGGTCGCATACTACTTTTGGCTATCATCGAAATCCGATCTAGTTTTTAGTACTTGAAGGAAGTCGCCTAGACGTCGCATGAAGAGAGTGATCGTCATCCCCTGCACGAAAAGCGAGAACGCTACAACCGCGAACGCCACCGTAATCATCTCTTCACGCGCCGGCATATCTGGTGGCAATCCCAACGCCAATGCAAAGCCAGCGCGCTGCGCAACCCTCCCCAAAACAGAATGTGTTGATGTGGCCCATTGATCCGCAGCGACGAGCGGCTGAAAAGGAAAGCGCCTTTAGGGTTTCAAACCCTCTTCGGTACTGGAGCTTATTGAAGATCGCTGCTGATCTCGGGTTGGTTACTTAGACTCGCGATTACGGCCAGCAATTCGTCGGGTTCTACTGGTTTTGCCAGGTGGGTTTGAAATCCGGCGAGCAATGCTCGGCGGCGATCTGTCGCAGCCGCATAAGCGGTGAGTGCGACTGCCGGCACGCGGCCGCCTTTCTCAGGCTCGAGTGAACGAACCTTCTTGATTAGATCGTAGCCGCTCTCGCCCGGCATCCCAATATCACTAATCAAGACGTCGGGTATTCCTTTCGCAATCTCTGCCATGGCTGCGTCGCTCGAAGCCACGGCCCGAACTTTTGCACCACACCGCTCAAGGATTGTTTTGAGCAATTCTCGAGTGTCATCGTCATCTTCCACCACCAGTATCCGCAGTTCCTCTAATCTCCGTTCCGAGAATGTCTCCGGATTTTCCAGCATCGAGCGCGCCTGAGCTGAGAACAGTTTTACTCGGTCCACCTCACCCCCGAGTATTTCGGAAGAGGTCAGTGGAAGTTCAATGATAAATGTAGCTCCTTTTCCCGGACCCTCACTCTCTACGTAGACAGCCCCGGAATGTTGACGCACCAGATAATCCACAATTGCCAGCCCTAGGCCCAGACCTCCGTGCGTGCGGACGTTTGATGAATCGGCTTGGCGGAATCTCTCAAAAATATGTGGCAGATCTTTCGCAGCGATGCCCACGCCGGTATCTTTGATTTCCAATCGACTGAACGAATCAACGCGCTGCAGCCGTATCTCAATTCTCCCGCCATCGCCGGTAAATTTGATCGCGTTTGAGAGCACATTCGTTACAATCTGTTGTAATCGGGCGGGATCACCGAGGACCGGACCCGCAGTAGGATCGATCGCGGTTTCAAGTTGTAGACGTTTGGCATCGGCCACCGGGCGCAGGGAATTAATGACCGTATCAACGATGGACGCCAATGTTACGGGTTGAAACTCAATCCTAAGCTTGCCCGTGATGATTCGCGAGACTTCGAGCAAATCTTCGATCAACTTGGCCTGTGACTCGGCATTGCGTTGAATAATTTGAATGGCGCGATCGCGATCGGCTTTGCTTAGTTGATTGGAACGCAAAAGCCGGGACCAGCCAAGGATAGAAGTAAGAGGGGTTCGCAACTCATGCGACAACGTGGCCAGAAACTCATCTTTGACGCGGTTTGATTCCTCCAATTCTTCCGCTCGCAATCGTGAGACCTCGTGCATTTGCTTGACTTCGGTGATGTCCCGCCCGACGCCAAAGGCCATGTCATCCTCGGGAATTGGATAGTAGCTCCAGGAGAACCACCTATATGAGCCATCAGCACATCTGAGCCGATTTTCCATCGAAGTAATCGGCTCTCCAATTGAGAGTCTCTCGTACCCAGACTCGGTTGTTTGTCGTTCGTCTGGATGAACCAAATCAAACAGCGACACGGTTAGCAGATATTCTTCTGAAAAACCCAATACTTTCTCGAAAGCGGGATTTATTCTTTGGAATCGGCCATCCAGATGCACGATGCACAAAAGATCCATGGAGAGGGTAAAGAAACGGTCGCGTTCTTCAGTCAATCGATTCCGTTCGGTCATGTCCCTCATGACCTTTGAAAAACCAATCAGGTTACCCGCATCGTCGTGGATCGCCGTAACTACGCCGCTGGCCCAGAAGCGCGATCCATCGCTACGTACGTGCCATCGTTCATCCTCGGCGCGGCCGTTGACGGTTGCTGTTGCCAGCTCCTTTTCGGGTACGGCTTTTGCGCGATCCTCGGCCGTAAAAAATCGGCTGAAATTCTTTCCGACTATTTCCGCTTCCATATACCCGAGTATATGCTGCGCACCGCGATTCCAGTTTGTTATCTGCCCGTCTGGATCAGTCATGAAGATCGCGTAGTCACGGATATCTTCTACCGATTTGCGATAGATGTCTTCGGTGCGCCGATAGTTCCGGCGCCGGTTATCTTCGTTGGCAGTGGTCATCTCGAAAGATCCAGCCTAAGCGGCAACGCCGAGCTCTAGACAATGTCCGGCGCGCTTGTTGCGCTCGCGCGCCGCTCACGTGTTCATTTCCTGTTCTTTTTTTATCAACTTTTTCAAGTGATCATTTACGCTAACCTTAGTGACCGCGTACGTCTCTAATACATAGGCGGTCTACTATTCGCACCTTAGTACAGCACCAGCTCAGAATCTTCGGCGCGAGCGCAGTAAGCC
>JBKPPE010000044.1:0-5185 GCA_046733375.1 Acidobacteriota bacterium
CCCCGCGGAATAGCGCGGAAGGAAGTTACGGAAGTAGGGTACTGCAATGTGTCTCCCCGGCCGTGCGCATGAGACTTGTGGCGGAGATCCTTTACGGGTTGGCTGGCCATTCCTTAGAAGTTCGCCCCAACTAACAAGTATCGCGATTGATGTCCGCCGGTTGCTCCGCGCCTCTCGTAAACTTGCGCATGCTCTAATCGCAATTGGACCATTCTTAGCAGCTCTTCTTCTTTTATCACTTCCAGCTGTCGGAGACTTCGTCATCGTCGCGCAATCGGATGTGGCGAATGCATCTATCGAAGGCTTTGTTGCAGATCAAGAGGGCGCCGGCGTGAGTGAGGCGACGGTGAGTTTGACCAGCCCCGAGCGGGGTCTCGTACGCACGACCAAGACTAACGATGATGGACGGTACCGCTTGCCGCTGCTCACACCGGGAGTCTATGAGTTACGGGTTGACGCGGCCGGATTTCAGTCCCAGATTTTGCGAAACCTAACTCTGAGCGTAGGACAGGCACAAGTCCGGAATGTGGCGCTGGCAGTTAGGGAAATCAACGAAGCGGTGAGCATCGTCGCAGAGCCGATTCTCGTTGACACCGAACGTACGCAGCAATCCGCGATCATCGAACGTCGGCTGATTGATACGCTCCCGAACCTTACGCGGAATTTCACTTCTTATGTGTTCACGCTCCCGGGGATAACTGATGTCGCTGCCGCGCGCGTGCAACAAACGCGCGTCGCTACAACTCCTAACTCGGGGTTTTCGGTCGGCGGCGGTAATGGAAGATTCAATTACGTTTCGATCGATGGGGGCGAAAACGATTCAGGCGCGGGCAGTCTCAGAATCCGCAACTTGAGCATGGAGGCGGTGCAAGAGTTTCAGGTTAACCAGAATGCTTACGCCGCTGAGTACGGGTTTTCCGCCGGCACGGCGATCAATGTAGTGACCCGTGGCGGCACCAACGCGTTTCACGGTTCAGGTTATGTGTTTTATCGATCAGAAAAGATGGCGTCGCGTGACCCTCTAAACACAACCGGCGAGAAGGCACCAGAACAGAGAGTGGTCCCGGGTTTCACTTTCGATGGCCCGCTGGTTAAGAATCAAGCTTTCTTCTTTACCTCGTTCGAAGCGCTCGATTACGACATCACCAGACTCCGTTCTTACACGAGCAACGCTTCTCTGCTGGCGCCTACATTAGCCCAAGCAGCATATCTCGAAACGCTGACATCCGGACCTAACGCGACTAACACAACGCGCCTTATCGCTTCTCATTTGCAGACCGCATTAACTAGCGCGAGCTATCCGACAACGGTGGAGTTGCTGCAAAAGAGCGAGGGGCGATTCACAGCCCCGAGCCGCACATATAATTGGAGTACCAGGTTGGATTACAACCGAGGCGCTCACGATTTTTTCAACGGCCGGTTCACCTGGGCCAAGGAAAATAACAATCTGCTGGCTGCTGACAATGTGTCAGCACCCACGAATGGGATTCTAGAACTGCTGGCGGACTACACCGCCGTGGGATCATGGGGCCATATTTTCCGGGACAGCCTGGTCAATCAGTTGCGCTTTCAGTTTGCCGACGACGACTATAGCCAGGTCTCCGCCGCGCCGGAAAGCACTCTGGTTCGCATTGCCGGGCTGCTCGATTACGGCCGTGTCCTGCCGATCCCCTCGGTGACGAAGCAGAAACGGTATCAATTCGACGATGTCTTGAGCTGGAGCGTCGGCCCGCGGGAATTCAAAGTCGGGGCGTCCTATCGTCCGGTTGACGCACATCTCGACAACCCACTCGGCTTTGGTGGAATCTTCACGTTTGCCGCCGGTCAACCATTGACGCGCGCTGTGGCACCGGCAGATTTGGCAACACTGGTTGGCGCCTTGGCACCTCCAACGGATACGCTCTTAACTTCCCTTCAGGCGTTCAATCTTGGTCTTCCTGCGAACTGGCAACAAGGTTTCGGGAATTCGAGCTTTCAAGCTTGGCAACATAATTTTGGCGGCTTCGGAGAGGTGTCGTGGAGGTTGAGCACGCGGCTGACTTTAAATCTTGGCGCACGCCTCAATTTCGACGGTGAGCCCAAGCCGCTCGACCGCAATCTCAGTCTTTCTCCGCGCCTGGGCTTTGCCTGGGATCCGTTTGGAAAAGGTAAGACAGTAGTGCGCGGCGGCTTCGGCACTTTCTACGCTCCCGTATCACTTCAAGTTCTGGACGCAGCGACTCTGCAAGTCGATAGCGGCGAATTCATCAACCTGCAATCGCGGACCTTGGCCGATGGCGCCCAGTCTACCCAAGCGTTGTGGGCTTACGGTGTAAGCATCGGCAAGCTTCCTTTCGTGGCTCTGAGCGAGGCCGACGTTCGTGCCTTTGGGATCGTTCCGGGACCAACTCAACCTAATCGGCGCATCGCAGAGGGCGCGGCTGACTACGATAACCCTTACACAGTTCAAGCCAGCATCGGCGTTTCGCAAGACCTCGGCCGCGGCTTGTTGTTAGAGATGGCCGGCCAGATGTTTCATGGCGTCCATCTGCCGGTTGCGATAGAAGGAAATTACCGCGAGAGTGGTCAACTCGTTCCCGTGCCCGGTTTGCCGGGGAGCGATCTGTTCGGCCCACAACTTGTGCGGATAGATCCTTCTATCTCGCAGAAGATTATTCATTCATCCGAAGGTAACTCGATCTACTACGGACTGACTGCTTCCGTAATGAAACGTTTTTCCGACGGCTTCCAGTTCCGCGCGAGTTATACCTACAGCAAAGCGATTGACGACGTTCTCGATTTCTCAGGCGCCTCGACGCCATATCTACCGACACGACGCTACCTGGATCGAGGACGCTCAGGCTACGACCTGCCGCATAACTTCGTTGTTAGCGGAACCTACGAAACTTCGTTCAATGGAAGCACGCAAAAGAACTGGGTGGCACGAACGCTCGCTCATATTAAGATTAGCCCAATCATCACATTACGTAGTGGCTTTCCATTCAATCTTTACGTTGGACGCGACGTTAACGGCGATCTAAATACAACTGACCGGCCGTTTCACGCGCCGCGAAACTCAGGAATAGGCGAGAACTACTACAGTGTCGATCTCAGAATGAGCAAGTCGTTTCATGTGCGATCTATTTCAGAAGCGGCCAAACTCGAGGTCATCGTCGAAACGACCAACCTGCTCAACCGCGCAAATTTCTTGCGCGTGAACGATGTGGTATGTGGGACGACATCCCAACCTGGCTTCATCAATGGGTGTGATCCGAAATTCCTGTATGGCCCGTTTGACTTCAAAGGAGTCCGCGGTCTTCCGCCGACTGCGCCGCTAGGATTTGTGAGCGCGGCGCCTGCGCGCCAATTCCAATTCGGGCTGAAGTTCGAACTCTAGTGAGTCTATGCCAGCCAACCCAATTTCCTTGACGGTGATATCGACGCGGGCTCTCTTGCTCGCTGTGACGATGGCGATGGTGTGCGCGACTTCAGCCTCCGCACAGAGCTCGCAAGGAAGCAAGCGGGTTTTAATAGTCTTTACACATCAATCCGACAACCCTGCACAAGCCACCGTCGAACAAAGCCTGCGTTCCACACTGCAGACCAAGTCTACAGTGCCTGTCGAAATGTATTCAGAATACCTGGATGCTGTGCGTACCCCACTGGACAATTATGAAAAGGCATTAGTGGCACAGTTACAGCAGAAGTATGCGGGAAAAAACTTCGATTTGATTTTTGCCGTCAACCCTCCCGCATTGAAATTGTTGTTGCAGAATCGCGCGACGTTGTTCCCCCGCGCTCCTATCGTTTTTCTTGTTCTCGACCAGCAAAACCTGAATGGACTGAATGACGGACCGAACCTTACCGGCGTTTGGGGAGAGGTCAACTACAAGGCCACGCTGGAGCTGGCCCTGAATCTGCACCCGGCAACCAGGCAGGTCGTGGTGATTTCCGGCGTGGGGGAATGGGACAATTACTGGAGATCAGTCGTCCAGCAAGAGTTGCGTCCGTTTGAGGGACGCGTCAATTTTTCTTATCTCACCGGCCTGACCATTGCCGAACTTCAGAAAGCGTTGGCGGGGTTATCCCCACAGACTATCGTGCTGTTCGTTTCGAGCACAAAGGATCGTGAAGGTAACAATCCCGGCAACCTTGCGGTCGTTCGCCAAATCTGTCCTGTTTCAAACGCCCCTGTTTATGGCAACAGCGACGCTCAAGTGGGACTCGGCATTGTAGGCGGCAAGGTCGTCAGCTTTGATGCGCTCGGTCTTGAAGCGGCGCAGGTCGGATTGCGTGTGATGAACGGCGAAAAGCCTGGAGCGATCGCCCCTCACGGTATTGCCAGTGTCCCAATGTTCGACTCGCGCGAGCTCAAGCGCTGGGGCATCAAAGAAAGCAATCTTCCGCCAGGTGCCATCGTTAAGTTCAAACAGGTCTCGCTTTGGGAGAATTACAAATGGACGATCATCGGACTAACTGCCGCCGTTATCCTTGAGGGACTCCTCATCCTTCAGCTGCTGAATACAGACCGAAAACGGCGACGAGCCGAACAAAAGACGAGGCAAGCTGACCAACGCGTGCGAGAAATTGTCTCCAGCGTTCCCGGCATGGTGTGGGAAACGGTAATTGATCCCGAAACAAAAGAAAGAGAGACCACTTTCGTTAGCGACTATGTCCGTAAAATGCTCGGATATACGCCGGAAGAATGGCTGGCACAGCCGCCCGGATTCGGGCTGCGAATAATGGCGGACGAAGATCGCGAGCAGGCCAGGGCTGACAGCGAAGCTGCGATTGCTAATAACAAGGAGACGATCTCAGAACACAGGTGGCGCGCAAAAGACGGGCGACTCGTCTGGATAGAGTCTCATCTTAGTCCCATCGTAACTGGTACGGGCGAGTCAGCAGGTTTACGCGGCGTCTCGCTCGACATCACCGAACGGAAACTCGCTGAAGAAACCGTACAGAAGACCGAGGAAAAGGATCGTGCAATCCTCGAAGCGATTCCCGATTTAATGTTCCTGCAAACGCGTGATGGTGTTTATCTGGATCTGCACTATAGCGATCCAACCAAGCTCGTCGTTCCACCGAACGAATACCTCGGCAAAAATATGCGCGAGATTCTGCCGCCGGAGTTGGCCGCCAAGTTCGGATATTGTTTTCAACGCGCGATTGCCACAGGCGACCTCCAACGCATGGAGTACGAACT
>JBKPPE010000045.1:0-4701 GCA_046733375.1 Acidobacteriota bacterium
TGCCGCCGGAACCCTCATAGATCGTGTAATTGTCGGCTTCGCCTTGCGGAAAATCGAACTCCTTCTGTTTGGTGTCTACATAGACGTTGCTGCCGGTTTCTTGTCCAAAGTAGATCTGCGGACGCTTAACCTGAATGTCGGGTGCCGAAGATTCGGCGGGCATGTTTGACAGAATGAATCGCGGCCGGCCTTCGGCGGTGAATTCATTCGCCGTATTCATCGTCACGCCGTAACCGTGCGTGTAAATCAAGCGCTGATTGATCCAATTCCGGGAAGTCTCCGGCAGCTTGTTGACGTTCAGTTCCCGCGCCGCAAGCATCATTTGCCGCGTCTGTCCGCCGGTTTGGTATCGATCGACGTCTACATCCGGAAAGTCGTAGTAGATGCGAATCGCCTGCATCTGTTTCAGCGTGTCTTGCAAAGCGCGCCAGTCCCAAAGACGAATGTTATCCAAGGTTGGACGATTGTCTTGCAAGCCAAGCGATTCCACCGACGTCTCCGCTTCAAAATTTCGCTGTTCGATCTTGTCGATGCCAAAAGCGCGGCGCGTCCAGGTAATGTTCTGCTCGATGTACGGTGTTTCGCGGCCGATCTCGTTCGGTTTGACAATAAAGTTAGTGACATATGCCGGAATGAAGACTGCGGCAATTAAGTAAACGACGACCGGGAAGGCGATAGCACCGATCAGAATCCGGCTGCGACGAAAACTGAGAGCGTTTATTACGCAGACAATCGCCGCGATCACCAGAGCCACCGCCACCCAGCGCAATCCCGGAAGCAGGTGGTTTGCTTCCATGTACGTGACGCCGGAAAAAATTTGATGATCTTCCCAGAGGTAGGGATAACGCGACAGCAACGTTTGCCACGCCACTACGAGCAAACAAATCGCCAATGGAATTGAGACGACTGTAATGCCGACGCGCCACGGCTTTTTATCTTTCGCGCTGGCGAGCACCGTCTCTTGAGTCGCAGCCAGCGCTGCATAGGCGGCGGCCGCGATCAAAATGATCACGGACAAGTAAAGTAGCCAGGAACTAATCGAGTCATAGACGGGCAGCGTGAATAAATAAAAACTGACCGGCTTGTTGAAGATTGGATCTGTGAGACCCGTTTGCGGTGCGTGAAAGTACAACGCGAAGTCGCGCCACTCTTCGCGCATCCCGAATCCAAAGATTAGACCGGCGACGATCGCGACAACCCATGCAATCGGCCGCAGAAATCTGCCGGGCGAAATGCTGACTGGTTGTTGATTGAGGAGGATGGTGCGCGGGCCGATGTCGAAAGACGCGAATGCGCGTTCAATTAGCCAGAAGCCTCCGCGCAAAATCGCGGCGGTGAGAAAGAAGAAAACGACGAACAGCTCGAGCTTGAGCTTGAAGATGTACCAATAAACGGCCGAATAGCCCAGCGATCCAAACCACAGCGCGGACATGTAAATCGAAAGCCCGCGCGAGCTCACGAACAGGAACAGAATTAGCGCGGCGACAATCCAAATCCACCAGCGGCGGCGTCGCGGTCGAGGGCGGCCGGGCGTGACGTCGATAACGTCATCATTGCGATTGAATGGAATCGGGTCACTCAAGCGGCGGTAGCATACTTTAACAGCCGTAAAAGACCAATGATCCGGTTCGTTCGTCAAAACAGAACCGACTGCCTTGAGGGTCGTGTAAATACTTACGTAATTGTTTGCTCAGGTTCGCCTTGCTGAACGCGGCAATGATAAACTCTCGTGAAATTCGGCGTTTGTTTTAGACGAATGTTGTCACCAGAAACAGTTTTACAGGGCCGTTACCGAATCGTGCGCCAGCTTGGCCAGGGCGGAATGGGCGCGGTGTACGAGGCGGTGGATCTCAGGCTCGACACGGTCGTGGCGTTGAAAGAGACGCTGTTTACCGACGAGAAATTGCGGAAGCAGTTCGAGCGCGAAGCGCGGCTGCTCGCGCGTCTTCACCATCAGGCACTGCCGCGTGTCAGCGATCACTTTACTGAAAGCGAAGGTCAGTTTCTGGTGATGCAGTACATCCCAGGCGAGGACCTTTTCGAGATGCAGACGCGCCGTCAGAGCGCGTTTCCGCAAAGCGATGTGCTGCGGTGGGCTGATCAGCTTTGCGACGCTCTCGACTACTTGCACACCCAGGACCCGCAAATTATTCATCGCGACATCAAGCCGCAGAATTTGAAACTGACTGCGCGCGGGCAGGTGATCCTCCTCGATTTTGGCTTAGCAAAAGGTTCGGCGGGACCACTAACGGCGGTGACGACCTCGGCGAGTATCTTCGGCTACACACCGAATTATGCACCGCTCGAGCAGGTGCAGGGCTTGGGAACCGACGCGCGCAGCGACATTTACTCGCTCGCCGCGACGTTGTATCACTTGCTGACGAATGTGAAGCCGCCTGATGCGCTGAGTCGGGCCGGTGCGGTCGTCAATGGAATGGCAGATCCTTTGGTGCCGGCAGATGAAGTCGCTCCGCAAGTTAGTCCAGCAGTCGCTCATGTGCTGGAAGTTGCGATGTCGCAGAAGCGTGACGACAGGTACGAGTCAGCGCAGACCATGCGTGAAGCGCTGAGCTCCGCAGCGACCGGTGCGCTCGGCGAGGCGGCGACGCTGGTGACGGCGGCAACCGGCCATACCACGAGACCAAACACGGTCGTTCCGGGAAGCGGCACACAAGTCGCCGGCCAGCACACCAAAGGCTTCGCGAGCGAGGCGCAAACTCTTTTGGCCGCCGAAGGCACGAAAGCCCGGGCGGGAACGGTTGCGGGCGAAACTGCAACAGTGGTGCGACCAGCCATCCCGGAGCGAAAGAGTTCCCTTACATGGATTGCGGCGGCGTTGATAGCACTGGTGATTGCCGGCAGCGCGGTAGGCTTCTTCGTTTACCGCTCACGCAAAACGCAGGGAACGGTAACAGCGACCCCGACCCCGACTCCGACGGAGAGTCCCGTTGTGCAAGCTACTCCTGAGCCGATCAATGAAAAGGTTGGCCAAACAGCCACGCCGGAAGAAAAGAACGCGACAGCGAATCCGCCGAAGTCTGAACAACCGAAACGCAACGTCAGGCAGACCGAAAACGCGACGACAAAGCCGACGCCTGCCAGCGATTCGCTGAACCGTGATCTGCTTCGGCACCCGTCACCGCCTCCGACGGATCCGTACGTACCTCCGCCTGATACACCGCGGCCGCGGCCGCAGGAACCACGTGTGCAGACATTTCCGAATGGCACGCGGATGGAGAAAAGGCCGGATGGAACCATAGTCATTACTTTCCCAAACGGCGCGACGCGCGTGATTCCGCCGGGGATGCCGCCACCGAACCGTCGACGACCACGTCCGAATGGCACACCGCCGCAATTCTGATAGACGCGTTAATGTCCAGTTCCGCTTTCAAACGAACCACTCAGAGGATGAAATGAAGAGAAGAATCCTGTCAGCCTTAGTCACGATTGCCCTCGTTTCGGTGGTGTTGGTTCCCATGTCCCACGCCACGATTGTTGCGAACGGATATGAGCCGGCCGCGATTCGCATTACGCCGCCGGCACCGGTGTTCGATGATGCGAAACGTTTGGAAGAACTCGCGGCACGGCGCAAAAAAGTCGCCGACGCGATCGGCCCCAAGTCGATGCTGATTCTGTTTGGGGCTGAACCGCGCGTTTACACAAACGACGTGGACTTTCCTTTTCGGCAAGAGAACAACTTCTTTTATCTTACAAATCTTAATCAGCAACGCGAGATCCTCGTGCTGATGCCGGGTAACACCGTGACGCCCGAGATACTGTTTATTCCGCGTCGCAGCGCGCGCGCCGAAACCTGGACCGGCCACATGTACAGCCCGCAAGAGGCGGCCCAGCTTTCAGGCGTGAAAGAGATTTGGGAAACAAGTGAATTCGAGCCGTTCGCCGCTGCGTTGGCGAAACATGAGGTGTATCGCCCGAAGCCCGATAACGTCTTGATGTCAACACGCACGGACGCGACCTCGCCGGCCGCGAATGGTGGATTCGATAACTTATTCAATGCATCAGCGAACAAAGAAGCCGGACTCTTTCTGCTCGCGAACTTCTCCGGGATTAACGAAAGTCGCGAGTATCGACAAGAGCAACGCTTCGCCAGCGCCTGGCCGAAAGATGCGGGCTTCACGGTTCAGAACGCTGCGCCGATCTTCGCGCAGATGCGCTTGCGCAAGTCGCCGATGGAACTCGAAATCATGCAGCACGCGATCGACATCAGCATCGAAGCTCACCAGCGCGCGCAAGCATATGCATCACAAGCGCAGTGGGAGTACGAAGTCGATGCGCAGGTGGCCTACACGTTCAAGTTGCGCAACGCTGACAATTGGGGCTACCCGGATATCGTGGGCTGCGGCAAGAACGCCACCACGCTTCATTACGAAGAGTCGCAGAGCCGCGTCCATCCCGGTCTACTCATGCTAATGGATGTCGGCGCAGAGTATGGACACTACTCGGCGGACGTAACGCGCACGTTCCCGGTCAACGGTAAGTTCACGAAAGAGCAGGGTGAGGTTTACCAGATTGTTTATGACGCGCAAGAAGCCGCCGCCAACGTGATCAAGCCCGGTGCCACTCTCTCGCAAGTCCACAATGCAGCGCCCGAAGTCATCAAGGATGGATTGCTGAAGCTGGGACTAATAACCGATCGCAATTCCGATCAGTATCGTGTCTGGTTCATGCACGGCACTTCGC
>JBKPPE010000046.1:0-7645 GCA_046733375.1 Acidobacteriota bacterium
CCCTCTTCAGCAATTCGAAGTCGGAAAGCATCTGACCAGTGCCGAGGACGACTGACGACAGCGGGTCAGGCGCGATTGCAACCGGCAGACCTGTTTCGATCATCAGCCGTCGGTCGAGCTTCTTGAGTAAGGCGCCGCCCCCGCTCAGCACCATCCCGCGTTCCATTATATCTGCCGCTAATTCGGGCGGTGTCTTCTCAAGCGCCACGCGCACAGCTTCGACAATTGAAGCAACTTTGTCGGCGAGCGCTTCGCGAATTTCTTCGTCAGTCACGGTGATAGTTTTGGGAATGCCTTCTATTAGGTCGCGGCCGCGAACCTCGCGCGTGAGCGGCTCATCCAGCGGAAACGCCGAGCCTAGTTCAATCTTAATCGATTCCGCTGTCCGCTCACCGATGAGCAAATTGTACTTTCTCTTGATGTATTGCGTGATTCCTTCGTCCATTTCATTGCCTGCCACGCGCAATGAGCGGGAGTAAACGATGCCGCTGAGACTGATCACGGCAATATCGGTGGTCCCGCCGCCGATGTCGACAACCATATTGCCACCCGGTTCGGTAATCGGCAGTCCGGCGCCAATCGCGGCGGCCACGGCCTCTTCGACCAGATACACTTCCGAAGCCTTCGCGCGATGCGCAGAATCCTCGACGGCGCGCCGTTCCACTTGCGTGGTTTCCGAAGGAATACCGATAACAACGCGGGGACTGACCCAGGACTTGCCGTTATGAGCCCGGCGAATAAAGTGCTGGAGCATTTTCTCTGTTACTTCAAAGTTGGCAATAACACCGTCCTTCATCGGACGGATAGCCACGATACTGCCAGGCGTTCGACCCAGCATTTCTTTTGCGTCCCGACCTACCGCTTCAACCTGATTCGTCACTTTATTAATTGCGACAATCGAAGGTTCTGAAATCACAACGCCACGACCTTTCACATAGACGAGCGTGTTTGCGGTTCCGAGATCGATAGCTAAGTCACTCGAAAGAAAACTAAAGATGGCGGCCATAGGAGTCACCTGCCTTTCACATTGGTAACCAGAAAAAACGACGATTAGCAGCTGATTTCTAGGGTTTTGACAACGAGTTTAATTCAGTGATGGCCGTGGTGATGTTCGGATGGGTGATCCGTCGCATCGTCGATCGTTCCGTGATCGACCTGAGCAACGATATCCGTGGTTTCCGGGAAGTTATCCGGGTCAGCCTCCTCGTTACCGGAGAAATCCTCTAATTCCTGGCGGAGGATTTGTTCGGTCGCAGCACGCTGCGTCGCCGCTTGGCGGGCTCTCGCCAGGTCATCTTTCAAGGCTTTGAGGTGCCGTTCTTCATCTTCGGTACGGAGCCGCATTTCCTCTAGCTCTTTGTGCGCTTCCGCGATTCGGTCCCGAGTTTCTTTCAGCCGTTCGTGTTCTTTTTGCGCGCGCATTCTGACTTCTGCTTCCAATCGCAGCCGCTCATGTTCGGCGCGGCGTCGGCCAGCTTCCCCGGCAGTGATTCGTTCCTGAATCTCTGCCAGGCGTCGCGTCTCTTCTGCCGCCATTTCGCGAGCAACTTCAACCTCGGCGCGGCGGCGAGCCAGCTCGTCCGTCCGCTGCTGCAGGGCGCGGTCTTCGGCTTCGATTCGCAAGCGCTTCTCTTCAGCGCGGCGATCGGCTTCGGCTCGCGCTCGCTGTCGCGCCTCTTCTTCGAGTTGCGCGACGGCCTCTTGTTCGGCCGTGCGTTTCGCTTCTTCGGCTTCGGCTCGTTCTCGAGCATCCGCCTCGGCCTTTGCGAGCGCCTGTTTCGCTTGTCGCAGCGCTTCTTCCTGCGCTTTGCGTTCAACCTCGGTAGCGTCCAACAACCGCTTCGTTTCCGCGGCGGCTTTCGCCAGCGCGTCTATCTCAGTCTGCAGTTCAGTCTCTCGTTGAGCCCCTTGCCGCATCTCATCGATGATTTTGTCCCGTGCGGCTTCGAGTTCGCGCAGCCGCGTGGCCTGGATCTCAGCCTGCAAACGGGTTACTTCTTCCGACCGCAGATGATCTTGTTCAAGGACTCGTGCTGCTTCTTCCTCTTCCGTGCGTTTGTCCTCGAGTTCCGCAATGACTTGGCGGTGCGCCGCACTCGTCTGCCGCAGCGCATCGATCTGCACGAGCAACTCTTTTTCTATATCCGCGCGTTCGCGTGCTTCCGCATCGCTCTTTGCAATGGCGCCCTCAAGTTCGCGCAGGCGGCGCGTTTCTTCTTCGGCGCGCATCCGCGCCTTATTGATCATGTCCTGACTTTCCGCCGCCCGGTGTCGCGCCTCCTCTTCGAGTTCGGCGAGGCGGCGTTGCTCCTCTTCGGCATGCAGGCGAACTTCCTCAATTCGCTCACGTTCTTCCGCCGCGCGTGCCCGGGACTGTTCTGCAACGCGCATCCACGACGCGCGTTCGCTCTTCAACCTCGCATCTTCTTCGGTCCGCAAGCGCGTGGCTTCGGCGATTTCCGATTGAAGCTGTTGCTGCGTCTTTGCCAATTCGTCGGCCGCACGCTCTTTTTCCGTGCTCAGCTCGACCAGCGCTTTCAATTGTGCCTCCGCGGCTGCGTTTAAGGTTTCTATCTCGGCGCGCAATTCGTCCTGCTTGGCTGTGCGTTCGCGCGCTTCAACTTTATGTTTGTTTTTAAGCGCAGTTAATTCACTCAGGCGACGCTTTTCTTCCTCGGCCCGAGCGGCAGCCTGCTCCTCGACAATTTTCTTGCTTTCTTCGGCGCGGGCGCGCGCCTCGTCCAGGCGACGGCGCTCTTCATCGGCACGCACTCGAAGTTCCGCTTCCAGTTGCAGCCGCTCCTGCTCTGCCTGATTGCAAGCCTCTTCTTCAATTAGAATTCGCTCGCGCGCTTCCTTAAGTTTGATGATTTCGTCTTCAGTCTGCTTACGCGCCGCCTCGACCGAGAGTCTCAATGTAATGAGCTCTTCAGTCGCGCGCTCGAAATTTTCCTGCTCGATCCGTAGCCGATCCCGTTCCGCGCGATGCTTCGCATCGGTTTGATCGCGTAACTCCTGGGCGCTGGCCAGCGCATGCTGATGCTCTTCGCCGACTTTCTGCTGCTCGTCGATCAGGCGCTGCAAAGATTCTGCGCGATGGCGTTCCTGCTCGGTTTGGAGCCTCAGTTCTGCTTCGAGACGCAGATTTTCCTGCTCTGCGAGCCGCTGCTTCATTTCCTCGGCGCGCACGGTCTCTTCAAGTTCCTTGAGGCGTTGCGATTCTTCCTCCGCTATGGCGCGAGTTTGTTCAAGCACCCCCCGGCGATTCGCCAATTCTTCATTGAGGCGGGCGAGCGCTTGTTCTTCAGCCTGCAACCGGGCACGTTCTTGTTCGGCGCGGCGGCGTGCCTCTTCCGAAGACTTGCGGCGGGCGGCTTCGATTAACTGGCGCTCTTCGGCGGCGCGCCGGTAAACGTCCTCCAATCGCTGCCGTTCCAGTTCCGTATTAACGCGCGCGCCGCTTTGCACACCGATACTATCGCCGTCAGCCGGGCGATCCGAAGGTGCGTCGCTTCCTCTTGTTCTATCGAGCACGGAAATGATCGCTTGCTTGACGCGCGGGTCAGTTTCACGATCGCGCAATGACTGGAGCGGCTCAAGGGCCGTTGCGTCGCCAATCTCCGCCAGCGCGGTGACGGCCGCTTGACGCACTTCGGGCGCGTCGTCATGCAACGCATTGATCAGAAAACTAACCGCCACGCGGCTATGCGACCCACCCAATCGGTGCGCAGCTTCGGCACGTTCGGCCGGAGTCGCCGCGAGGCGCAGATCGCGCGCAGCGTTAACGAGAAGTTCTTTAAGTGAGTTCGTTTCAGAATCATTCATGACGCCAAAATTTCAACCGCGAGAGAGTACGTGAGTCACTTGACGCTTAGGATGGAACAGGTACAGCACACTACATCTTACAAAAGATTCATTAACGCGCCGATCCCAAATAAATGCAAGGGGGAAAGGCGACAATCCTATTGCTAACTTGTACAATTCGGACAACTCTCGTGCACTGGATAATGCGTCTGAAATTACAAATCAAAACTCTACCTTTCGTTCTTATCCTGGCGTGCGGCGCGAGTTCGCTCGGACAAAACCGGCGGACTGAAACACACAGCTCCGAAATCGGCGCACCAATTTTACTGAAGATCATTCGCGCGGAAGACGAGCGGCGCTGGGACGATTCGCTGAAAAAACTGCTTGCTGATTCCGACGCCAGGGTGCGCAAGCGAGCAGTGTTGGCAGCCGGCAGAATCGCCGATGAAAACGCAGTTCCCGTTGTAGCCGAAATACTACTGAATGATCGCGACAACGATGTCAGGCAAATGGCGGCGTTTGCGCTCGGCGAGATTGAATCGCCCGGAGGCGCATACGCCCTGACCGAAGTCTTAAAAAAGCTCGGCCAGGAGAACGGAAACGTCCGTGCGCGGGCGGTCGAAGCATTGGGAAAGATTGTCGTCGCGCTCACCAGCGCACCCGCATCGGTTGACGCGGCCACGAAAGCCAGCAATGAGGATCGTCTCGATCTGTTGCGTAAGACCATTATTGACACCCTGAACTTCGAAAATGCGCGCCGGTCGCGGCCTGATGAATTAACGATTCTGCTGGGGTTAACAGCCGTCCTGCGCGCAAAACCTGATGGCGTCGGAAAGCTCGTTGCCGAGTTCCTGGACTACTCAGACGCGCGCATCGTCGCCGATGCACTGAACACGCTGGCCCGTTTGCGTTTGAAGGATGGCAACGATAAAGCGCGTAGTTTGCTCGCGAAGCACAAAGATCCAATCGTTCGTGCAAATGCGGCGCGCGTGCTCGGCGCGACTGAAGACAAGGCGGCTTTCGAAGTTTTACTTGATCGTGCCCTGCACGATTCAGACCTGCGTGTGCGCGTCAGTGCGATTCGAGCTTTGGGGCAGTTGAATGATGGTCGCGCCACCACCGCTTTGTTGGCGCGCACTCAACAGTTGACCTCGCCGGCGAATGCCGCGGACGGTCGAAATGAAGTGATCGAATTGGCATCGACCTTAGGAAGAATTAATCAGAAGAGTGCGACGTCTCAAGTCGAGTTGATGAAATGGTTGTCCGCGACAAGTGAAGCGATGGGTCATACGGCAGTCGAATTGGAAATCGCGTCGGCTCGAGTTTCGCCGGCGACTTACGTTGCCTTCGCAGGCAGCGACAAGTATGCGGTCCGAATGATGCTGACAAATTGGCAAGCGGGTTCGCGGGTTGCACAGGGGCTCGGCGAGATCGCCACCCTGGAAAAAGGCGACAACAATCAAACCGCAGCGCGTGCCGTCGAAATTCTGAGGGCGATGCTCGATTACAAGAATTCAGGAATAAGAATCAACACGCTCGTTGCAGTTCACTCTGAGTATGCGGTTCCGGATGTGCTCCAGGCGCTCGCTGCATTCAAGCCAAAGGATCTCAGTGAAATCGCGCGGCGGCACATGAACGAGTCCGACGTGATCGTGCGCGCCACTGCCGCAGAACTTCTGGGGCAGGAATCGAGCCAGGCAAACACGCGCGCCTTAATCGATGCTCTGCCGCCTGCCATGCGCGATGCGGACAACGATGCGGCCCTGGCAATCTTGAACGCGCTGGCGAAGCAAAAAAATAACGCGGCAAACGAAGCAATCAAGACTGCGCTCGATTCACAGGATCATCTAATTCGAAGACGCGCTGTGTCGCTCTTGAAATCCAACGGTGTGGGAGACTTTTCGGGTCGCATTGGCACGGTACAGACGCGGAACACGGATGTTGATTATCGACGCGCTATTGGGCGCATCGGCAAGAAGCCGGCAGCGACTATCGTGACGACGAAAGGCTCCTTTACGATCGAGTTTCTGCCGGACGACGCCACGTTGAATGTCGACAACTTCATCCAATTGGCGAAGAAGGGTTACTTCGATGGCCAGACGGTTCCACGTGTCGTGCCGAATTTTGTGGTACAGGCAGGCGACCCGCGGGGGGATCAAAATGGCGGGCCAGGCTATACGGTTCGCTGCGAGATCAATGAAGTGCCTTACGAACGTGCGGCCGTCGGCATGGCGCTGTCGGGCAAGGACACGGGCGGCTCGCAATGGTTCGTCACGCATTCGCCACAGCCGCATCTCGACGGCGGCTACACCGTGTTCGGACACGTCATTCGCGGCATGGAAGTAGTCGATCAGATCGCGCGCGGCGATCGAATTATTCGCGTTGTCGTAAGCGATAAGTAAATGAACCCCCATTGGAAAGAGCTAAGGGCTAAGAGCAAAGAGCGAAGGGCAAAGAGCCGCACCATTCGCGCTTCCTTTGCACTTTTCGCTTTGCTCTTGGCTATTGCCAGTCTCTCTTTTAGTCCGTCTCTATTCGCGCAGGGGCAGAATCAACCGCAGCAGCCGCCCCCTCCCGAACAACGCATTCGATATGGAATCGACCTCTCACTGGATTTCGCGACTAGGAAATACACCGGCAGCGAACGCGTGCGTTGGGTGAATCGCAGCGATCGCTCGACCGGGATGTTAATTTTTCATTTGTATTCGAATGCGCGTATTCAGGGCTACATCGCGCCAAAGCAGCCTGACGAACCGCGCCTTGAAATCGTTGAGGTAAAAAGCGCCAACGCCGGAGCGACGATTCCATTCACGCTCGAGGACGACAACACAATTCTGCGTGTGAACCTGCGCGAGGACGTGCAACCGCAGAAATCCACCGAAGTACTGATCAAGTTTCGCGGCGAAGTCCCCGAGATCGATCCCGATGAAACGGGTCTGGTTGCGCACGTCATGCAGCAAGTGAGCGCCGCAATTGGCGGGGCGCGCGAACTGCGCCGGCCGCGTGACATCAACTTTGTGTGTCGCGGCGTGATGCTGCTCGGCACGGGTTATCCAGTGCTCGCCGCGCGCGACGGTGGAGAATGGTTACGCCGAATGGACCCCGGCATCGGCGACGCGACGATCGCTGATGTCGCCGACTACGAAGTGAAGATCGATGCGCCACAAGGCGTCTCTATTTTTGCGCCGGTCGAGTCGAAACAAGTCGCGAGGCAGGACGGCCGGGCCGTTTCCACTTTTGTTGCTGAGAATCTACGCGACTTCGCTATAGTCGCGGGATCGAACATGACTTCAGAAGAGCGCGTCATCAGCGGCATCAAAATTCGCTCAATCTATCGCAGCGAACATGAAGTTGCCGCCAAGCGTGCACTGAATATCGCCGCGGATGCCGTCACCGTCTACATTCGCCGCATTGGCCCGTTGCCGTTGCGAATGATCAGTCTGATCGATGCGCCGTTGGTCGCGACATTGAGCAACGTGGAATTCTCAGGGTTTGCCGCCATCGCGAGCGCCTTCTATGTGAATTTTGATTCGCCGGCAGTCAGCAGCATGCCCGACATCATTCGCGAACAGCGCGCTTCAGTAGAAGAGAGTTTGGAATGGACCGTGGCCCACGTCGTCGCGCATCAATGGTGGGGCGCGACGGTCGGCAGCGATCCAGTACGCGAACCCGTCCTGGATGAATCATTGGCGAATTGGTCGGCGCTCGTTTATTACCGCGAGATATATGGAGACCAAAAAGCCGACATCGCGTTGGACGAGCAACTTCGTGGCGTCTACAAACTTTATCGCACGTTCGGCGGTGAGGATTTGGAAGCGAATCTTCCGGCAAGGTCTTACCG
>JBKPPE010000047.1:0-3965 GCA_046733375.1 Acidobacteriota bacterium
ATGCACGACTCTTTCGTTTTGTGGGGAAAGAGAAGATTAGCAACGAAGAATGCGTTGTGCTCGATCAAAAGGCGGACGCTTTCGTAACCCACCGCCTGTACTTCTCAGTGCAGACCGGATTGTTACTGCGCGAAAACGACATGTATTATGAAGACTATCGAAACGTTGATGGCCTGAAGATTCCGTTCGTCACGCGCCAGGACGATCCGCGCGGACTGGGAAGCACCATCAGATTTAAAGAAGTCAGAAACAACGTGCCGATCGACGAGAGCAAATTCGCTGAGCGGCGGGACTGCTTTACACAGCCTGAGAAGTGAAGCAGAGCGATAAGGTCATGGAAATAATCGAAGGATCGGAACAGTGGCAGGAGCGCTACCATTCGTGGAAATCGAAGCAGCCTGGCGTCGCTGAAAATCTGAAGGGCTATCCCTTTGTCGAAAACTCGCGGGCGCCATTCACGCCCGCGCGGCGTGCGATCACGATGACGAACCTTGCGGTGATCGTGTCAGCAGGCGCGTACCTCGACGGCACTGAGCCATTCGACACAAACGCGCCGGGCGGAGATTTCGACCTGCGCGAGATTCCTACCGACATTGATTTGAAGGATTTGCGATTTGCGACTCGCGGGTACGAGTCAACGTTTGTGCAACAGGATGCGAACGTGCAAGTCCCGTTGGATCGACTCCGGGAGTTTGAGAACAATCGGGTCATCGGCCAAATCGCGCCGGCGTTCTGGAGTTTTTGCGGGTACATTCCGGACGCCGCCACATTTGTTGACCAGACAATTCCGCAATTGCTCGAGCGGCTGTACCGTTACGACGTGCAGGTTGCGTTGTTGATTCCCGCTTCGCAGCTTTGTCATCAATCGGTTGCGCTCGCGGCGCGCGCGATCGAACAAACGGGTTTGCCCACGATGACGCTCGGTGTGGATCGCGAGATGTTGGAAAGCGTGCGACCGCCGCGCGCTGGTTTCTATGACGGAAAATTAGGCAGTGTCGTCGGCGAGGCGAACTGGCCGCAACATCAACGGCGCGTCCTCGACGAAGCGCTGCGTTGGATCGAGCCAATGGGTCAACCGGGCGTTCGCAAACTT
This sequence comes from Acidobacteriota bacterium, assembly GCA_046733375.1. Classification (GTDB taxonomy): domain Bacteria; phylum Acidobacteriota; class Blastocatellia; order Pyrinomonadales; family Pyrinomonadaceae; genus UBA11740. Next base: position 1,094 of record JBKPPE010000047.1, read on the forward strand.
GCTGTCGAACTCGAGACGAAAGTAGAAGTCGCACGCGGAGAGAGATAATAACCCAGTCATGAGTGATGAGTGACGAGTAATGAGTGATGAGTCATGAGTGATGAGGATACGTATTTGAGTCGTGATGATCGTGGATATGGTTCGTCACTCATAACTCAGTACTCATCACTCATTACTCATTACTATTGAAACTGTCCCCCGAAATGAAACGCATAATCCTTCGTCTTATTATTACGGCCGCGATCGGCATTGCCGGCTATCTGCTGTTTTGGCCGGTACCGATTGACCCGGTCGCCTGGAATCCACCCGCGCCTGACAACTCGGGTGTTTACGCGCCAAACAACGAACTCGCTAAAATTGAGCGCCTGCCAATTAACTCCTTCGCGCCAGAAGATGTTGCCATCGACAGTCAGGGCCGGATCTACACCGGCGTCCTCGACGGTCACATCTATCGTTTGCAGGCTGACGGCACGCGACCGGAAGTGTTCTCGCAGACGTATGGGCGGCCACTGGGGATGAAGTTCGACCAAAACGGCAATCTGATCGTCGCCGATGCGGTGAAAGGACTTTTGTCGATCGCGGCGGACGGTAGTATCACGATTCTAAGTAATCAAGCTGACGGCGTTCCGTTTAATTGCACGAACGATCTCGACATCGCTGCTGACGGGACAATCTATTTCACTGACGCGTCTTACAAATTTCCGCTGACGGAATTGAAGGCCGACTTACTTGAGCATCGTCCGAATGGACGACTGCTGGCGCACGATCCAAAGACCGGAAAAACTCGGGCGGTGCTGCGCGATCTTTACTTTGCGAATGGCGTGGCGATCAGTCCCGATCAGTCGTTTGTGTTAGTTAATGAAACGGGTACGTACAGCGTGCGTCGCGTGTGGCTGAATGGCGATCGGCGCGGTCAATCGGAAACGTTCATTGAAAATCTGCCGGGGTTTCCGGACGGCATTTCGTCGAATGGAAACGGCCTCTTTTGGCTAGCGCTCGTGAATCGGCGCGACGCTGCGCTTGATTTCCTTCTGCGACATCCATTTCTGCGGAAAACCGTGATGCGACTGCCGAATTTCATGCAGCCGGCAATCAAGCGTTACGCTTTCGCGTTGGAGCTGGATGGGAATGGAAAGGTCGTGCAGAACTTGCAGGATTCTTCAGCTAGTTGCTTCGCCGAAATCGCAAACGTGGTCGAACACAACGGCAACCTATATTTTGGTTCGATTGGTGAGAGCGCGATCGGCCGCATGCCTCTCCCAGTTCCCAAGTAATTAGTCGAATCGAACGCGCTGGGCCGGTCTGCCTGTCAGGCGGTCAGGCACTACTTTGATAGTACCTTCTTGTTTTTCTCTGTATCTCTGTGCGTCCTCGGTGGTGAAGATATCTAAACAAAGATCACCACAGAGACACGGAGCTGTTTACAGAGACACAGAGGGAAGCGAATCTAAGACACTACCCACTACTTTTCCGCGCTCGACGTGCTATACATCAGCGGCAGCGTGACCATCACTGCGCCCGAGGCTCGATTGTTGAGACGGAAAATTATTTGTGGCGGCAAATCAGCCGGGCCGAGTAACGTCGTCTTATTTGCTCCCGCAGTCATTTCAGTTTTCGTATAAGCCTTACCGGCGTGATTCGCCAATTCCACGCGGCGCACGGGCGCCTTCCATTTCTGCTCCCATTGCGCGAATTGTTCATTCGTCAATTTCAGCGCCTTACGGCTGAGTTCAAGATTCGGAATTGGTTGCGGCGTGACAAGGAAAGTCAGCACTTCACCGGTTTGATCCGGCCGATGGCGGTTCATCTTGAAGTAGAACGGGTGATCGTCCTGATCGGGAATTTCCACCAACCGACCGGCTACCACTGAGTTATCACCTCCACGTGTCTTGAGCGTGGGGAAGATCAGGTAGGGTTCACTGTAAGTTCCGTCGGCGTATTGTTCGCGGTCGATGACATATAAATAACCGCTGCGTGGCGATTCGACACCGAGTCGAACTTTTTGTCCTTCTTGAAACTTGGTTTCCGCGCCGACGCGCTCGCCAATCAGCACCACTTCTGCATCTGATTCCTGCTCGAGCAGCCGGGCCTGAGTTTCATCTTTCTTATCCGCGGGACGCAGTCGCCACAGCGTAATTCCGAGCATCGACGGTGAAGGATCTGCAGTCGGCTGCGTCCGTCCACCGGTTCGAGGCGGCTGCGAGGTCCGCTTTTGTCCCGACGAGCGCGCCTGCAAAAATTCCTTCGCGAAAAGCTGCCTCTCCTGATCTTCATCATCCGGTTGTTGCTGCCCCAACGCGACCCGCGGAGATGCACACGTCTCCTGATTCCTTTGCGATTGCACAAAGGTCAGGGCGAAGAACAAGAGCGCAAATAAGACTCCCACCAGTGGACGACGAACGCGTCTTGACATGATGTTAACCTCCGAGACTGAAGATTGATGTGGCGGATTTCGAAACGACCCGACTACAGCATCAATGATGCTCCAAACGAATTAGACTCACGAGCACGCTACCCTTGGCGCTGAGATGATTGATATTGATGTCCGTATCCGTTTGCACTTCCGTTCCCGCAGCAGGATGTTGCTTTAAAAAACTGCGCACGGCATCCACCTGATCCGGATTCGTCACGGTACCTTTCTCGGTGGGATTGACGACGCCCTTCACTGCTTCGAGTTCAGCTACGGCCGTCTCCGACCAAATCAGCCAAAGCTTTTCCGTACCTTGATTCTTATCCAATTCAAACCAGGCTGTGCTTTGTTGTTGGTTCGTTTCCAACTGCGCTGAACCGCCATTCATGCTGGGCATCGGAAACAACACGTTATAGGTCACTAGTCCATTTCCGGCCGGACCTTCATTCACCAGATAGAGAT
>JBKPPE010000048.1:0-6909 GCA_046733375.1 Acidobacteriota bacterium
ATTACAAGAACATCGACGTGAAGGGAAAGATTATGGTCGTGTTCGGTCAGGGGTCTCCGGTTACGATGGGCGAGGCACGTGGCGCCCAGCCTGGCACAATCGTAAATCCTGCGACTTACGCTCAGACGCATGGCGCAAAGGGAATCCTGACGATCTTCAACCCAGCCACCGGGCAGCCGTGGGAGGCGCAACGACAGCGGACGATGCAACCGGGCCGGACCACAGTCGAGAAATTCGAGACCCAGCCGCCATCGCAAACCCGCGCCGTGAACGCGTTCGTCCCGAATGTGCTCATCTCGCAAAGGATAGCCACGACACTATTCGATGGCGAGCAATTTGATTTCGCCACGATCGCAAGTCGTGCTGCGACTGCCGAGCCTGTCGCTTCTTTCGATTTGAGCGCAAACAAAAACGTTAACGTCAATGTCACCACCGGTTTCTCTCAGGCCACGACCCAAAACGTCGTCGCAGTTTGGGAAGGTGGCGACCCGATTTTAAAGAATGAATATGTGGCCATCGGCGCCCACTATGATCACGTCGGGATCTGCGCGCCGGGTCAGGCCGATCAGATTTGTAACGGCGCGGATGACGACGGCTCAGGCACAACGGCGGTGCTCGGCATCGCGGAGGCCATCTCGCACGCTAAGCAAAAGCCAAAGCGTTCGATCTTGTTCGTTTGGCACTGCGGTGAAGAAAAGGGTTTGTGGGGGTCACGTTACTTCACCGACTATCCGACGATTCCGCTCGAAAAAGTCGTCACGCAACTCAACATCGACATGATCGGACGCAGCAAGAAAGACGGTGACACAAACCCGCGCAACAAAGATCTGACGGGGCCAAATGCAATCTATGTGATTGGTTCGACGATGATGAGCACTGAACTCGGCAATCTCGCGCAACAGGTCAACAAGTCATTTCTGAATCTCACTTACGACACAAAGTACGACGATCCGGCCGATCCGAACCGTTTCTTTTTCCGCAGCGACCACTACAACTACGCCCGCAAAGGCATCCCGATTATTTTCTTTTTTGACGGTGTCCACGAAGACTATCATCGCCCCGGCGACGAACCGCAGAAGATTGATTACGACAAGATGGAGAAGGTGACGCGCACGATTTATATGACGCTTTGGGCCGTTGCCAATCTGCCGGCGCGTCCTAAAGTCGACAAACCACTGCCGGCACAATTGAACAATCGCACGGGAATGTAGGGCTTGCATCGCTTCAATAAACTTGGTCGAAGCCGCATTCAGAAAGGAGCAAAGACGTGGGAATAGTCATCCTGTTGTTGATCGGAGTGGTTGTTGGCTGGTTGGTAGGATCGTTTACCGAAGGCCGAGGAATGGGGCTCGCTGGTAACGTGATCTCAGGCGCCATTGGCAGTCTCGTGGCAGGGCTTCTATTTGCGCAATGGGGCGCAAGATTGGTCGGTGAAGGGCCGATCTTCATCGCCTCGCTGCTTGCGGGTGCGGTGGGAGCGCTTGCCTTGGTTCTGATCGTGCGATTGATCAAACGCTGACATCGCACTCAACGCCGGTGCTTAGCTAACCCACGTCGCTCGGTGGCTGATCACGACCCATTCGTTGCCGATCTTTCGCAATGTTACGTCCTGGCCGCCGGCCGCTAAAGGCCCCTCGTAATCGACAATCTCAACGATTACGTCACCGTCGGCGCGGCGCTTTCTGATTCGCCAGCTCGCATAGACCGCGCCGTATTGATGGTCCTTGCTCCAGCTCTTCACATCCGGACCGTAAATTACCGGACCCGAGTAGCCCCAAATGTGCACACGCTTGACGTCCGGTCCAACGAGCAGCAGGTGCCGCGAACCACTCAAGCCCCACGTAACAAAGATCGCCTTCTGAAAGATTTTGATTTCTTCGTCGTTTTGATCTTCGTCACGCAAAGAGAAATTCGGACAGACGTCTTCACCGTCAGCCAGCCCGTCGCCGTCCGTATCCTTGTTATCTGGATCGAGGCCGAGCCGTTTTTCTTCGACGTCCGTCCACCCGTCGCTATCAGAGTCGCGCTGAATTTCCCTGATTGAGAGCTTCCACTGTTGCGATCCAGCCGCAGCTGCTTTGGGTCCCGGATCGAAAGTGCCTTCCATTAATCCGCGTGGCGGTGGCGCCTCCTGAATAAAAGTAAACAAAAGCTGATCAGTGGAATTCATCGCCAGCTTCGGGTCCTTGATTCCGCGATAGAGCTTGTTCGGCACGAGCAATGGCCGCGACCACGATGACGCGTCGGCTGGCGTCCGCGTTGTCATGAGAAACAGATCCAAGTCGCCCATCAATGAACTGACGATGAGGGCATAAGTCACTCCGTTCGGGCCGGTCACTTGCGCAATAGGGCGCAATTCCGAATCCGAAAAATGCCACCCTGGATGAATGAAATCGCCGGCCGTCGAACGCGGCGAAGCAGGTACGATTTTCCGTGCGTGTGCTTCGATGCGTTTGATCGCGGCCAGACTTTGCGACGAGCCTATGACACCCAACCGCACATACGCGGCGGTGCTCAAGTCCTTCGCGCTATTCGCGAGGCCGCCACCCGGTCGCAATTCGGCCGCCGCTTGCGGTGACGATGCAATACGTTCCAGCCATTCAACATCAGTCGAAGTGTTGATCTTAACGAAAGGATTGTTTTGATCGGGCGGTGCCGCAGGACGGACGGGAAAGTCATAGACAATCTTGCCGGTCGTGTCGATGTAAGATTGTCGTCCGGTTTCTGAATTAATCACCCAGGCCAACCCGTCCTGAAAATCATCAGCGCGCGCAAACTCCGGCTCGATGACGATCTTTCCGGTTTTGTCGATGAAGCCTTCTTCGTAATCGACCATGATTTTTGCGACGCCGTTTGAAAAGTCACCGAAGCCGTTCACGCGCGGCGGAATCACTTGTTTGCCATCGTGATCAATGACCGCCCATTCTCCCTTTTCCTGATTAACGAAAACCGTCGCCAGGCCTTCGCTGAAGCCGCGCGCTTCTTTGTATTTCGCGGGAATCACCAGCCGACCCGACTTGTCGATGAATCCGTACAACCCATTCACGCGCACCATGGCCAATCCATCGGAAAACGGCGCTGCCTGCTCGTACGCCGGAGCAATCACAAATTTTCCCGACCTGTCGACGTAGCCGAACTTGCCGTTGACTTTCGCCGCCGCCAAGCCTTCAGAGAATTGTCCCGCTTCATCGAATTGCATGACGACCTTACCGGTCTTGTCGATGAAACCCCACTTGTCACCAATGTTTGTGAGCGCAAGCCCTTCATTTGTGAAGTAGAACTGATCGCCCCAGTAGTTGCACGGTCGCGTGAGTGTGACCGGAATGACGACTTGCCCACTCCGGTCGATGAAGCCGTATTTCTGTTTCGACTCGGCGGTGGTGCAGCGTTCCAAGGCTTCTATCTGCGCCAAGCCATTTGAGAAATTGCGGCCTTCATAGGGCAGCGGTCCGATTACGAGCTTGCCGGTGCGATCGATGTAGCCGAGCTGACGATCAACGTTCACCCGCGCTAAGCCTTCTGAAAATCTTCCCCCACCTGAGTAAGGCACAGTAAGAACAACTTTGCCGGTGCGATCAATATAGCTAGTCGTTTCCTCGTTTCCGACCGGAAACAGCGGCTCGTCCGCGTGTTGCGCGACAGCAATGGCCGATGTTGCCATCAGCAACGCGAAACAAAACAGAGAACGAAAAATGTAATGCATGATTGTGGGTGTCCTTTGGCATGTCTTCTGATGCACGCTAGTCGCGCGCGGTTAGCTCGTCACTGGCGATTTTTGTGCGCTTCGCTTTGGCCTCAACAGCATATGCATGATTACTGACGAGATGATGATCGCTCCGCCGATAATCGCCCACCCGGAAGGCCGTTCGCCGAGAAAAAGAAAAACCCAGATCGGGTTGAGGACCGGCTCGACGTAGCCGATGATTCCCGCGTCCAGCGAACGCAGACCGCGCGCCATCGCCGCGGTGAATAACAAATAGGCAAAGCCAATTTGGACGATGCCGAGGTAGGCGAGACGCGCGTAATCTTCCGGGCTAATTCCGCGTTTTACTGCACCCAGGAATGCCGGCGCGCAGAGCACAACGACAATCAGGTTGCCGTAGATTGCCGAGGCGGCGCGATTGACCTGCCGCGCTTTTGAGTGCCGCAGCAACAGAAAAAAAAGCGCAAAGCAAACGCCTGAGGCCAGCGCAAACAGATTGCCGGTCACATCCTGCGGCCGCAGCTTCCCGACAAAAAAGAGCGACATTCCAGCGACGCAAGCCGCGACAGTCACAAAATCCCGCGCGCGAAACTTCTCTTTGTAAAAGATCGGCTCGAGAATTAGAACGTAGACAGGCGCTGTATATTGCAAAAAAATCGCGTTCGCCGCAGTCGTCAGTTTCGTGGCGACAACAAATAGGATGAGGAGTGCGGCATACAAGACCGCAGTGACCGCGCTGATACGATTCAGCCCGAAGCCTTCGCTGCGCGTGAAGATGACAATCGTAATCGTGGCGAGCAGCGAACGGCCGAATGAAACTTCGAGTGGACTAAGATGGGTGGCTTTGATGAAGAGGCCGCCGGTGCTCCAGAGGATTGCGGCGCCGAGCACCAAGAGCAGCGGCGAGGAACTGATTTTCCATTTGGCATTTTCCATTTGTCATTTGCCATTTCTAACGGTGGTACTCAAGGCCGCCGCAGGTGCATGTCCGCGATGGTCTCGTTTCCCTGCGCCTAAATGACAAATGATAAATATCAAATGACAAATGGAAAATCAGTTTACCGCATGGTTAACTGAAGGCTTGGTGTCTGAAGCGAGGCTGTCATCAGAAGGCGTGACTTTGTCGTTTGCTTGAAGCGACTTCAGAAATTTCCCAAACTGTCCGTTCCACGGTGGAATCACGATTGAGACGGCGCCGTTCGCTTGCGCCTGGCAAGCAAGACGAACCAGCGGCTTTGGTTCCGCGGTGTCGATATAACCGAATTCTTTGATCTTCTTTCCTTCGCGCGCGGCGACGTTGGAAAGTTTTTCGGCGCCGCCAAGCACGCCCACCCAACATGTTCCGCACGACGCCGATCGGCATTCGACCGGAATTGGACCTTCGATGCGACGCGGATCGATGGCGCGCCAGTCGCGAGTCTGATCTTCGGCTGCGCCCCACGCGAGGTCCTGTCCTTCGCGCAACTTGTACCTGGCGCCGGTGTCACTTTCGTCCCAAGTGACGGTCCATTCCTTGTTCACTGTTTTGAGAAAACCGAACATGCCCTGACTGTCGTCTTTTGCGCGTTCGCGCAAGATTTGTTCAGGAGACTTCTTCGCGTTTCTCTTATCGAGAGCGACCTTGCCCGGCGCTGCTTTGAACGCCTCGAGCCCGACCTGCTGCACGGTCATGAATGCGACCGCAGTAATACCCACCAGTAGCGATTCATTTTTCTTGAGCTCGCCGGCGACGCGTCGCGCCACCGCGAGAATTTGATCCGCAAGCTTTGTGGCACAGACTTTAGTCTGTGAACTTTCCCCAGACACAGACTGAAGTCTGTGCCACTCTTCTGCATACTCCTCGACCGCGCGCTTCACCTGCGGCCAGAATCGGTGGCCATACAGAAAATGGTGTGACGTGTCGATTTGAGTCTTCAGCTGATAATCGCCTTGCAAAAGTAGTTCGCGCGCGAGTTTTTCACGATCTTCGGCCGCTTCCAGCGCACCAAAAAGCGACAGCGGATAAAACGCAAACCAGATTTGCGTCGCGTTGCGATCTACCTCGTGGATCGATCGCAACAGCGTAGCCACCGCGGCCGACCAAGCCTCTTCGTTTTGTTGATTCAGGAATGTCTCAAAAGCAGTTTTCGGATTCATAGACTAATCAGACAGCAATTTCCGCTCTCAGGAAAACGCGTAGTTTAGCAGCGAGCAGAGCGCGCTTCAACCAACGCTGATGCTGAAGGACGCGGCAATGGGGTCAGTACCGGGAGCGATAGCGACCGGGTCTGGTTTCGTGAGTTCTTACCCCGTCCCTATCGCTCCGGGTACTGACCTCACAACACAGCAGAACACCTATTCGCTTTTAGCTACCTGTGATCGGCCTTAACTGCTTTGGCTGTAGTGAACGAGTGATCCGATTTCCGATAGGCTTTGGGCTTGCGTTCGTCTTTCAAACGGGCAAAATAAAACTCCACGTGGAAGCAACTTCACTTCGCTTCCGCGTGGAGCTAGAGAGTCAATGGACTTTGTATCGTTACTTGCTTCGCAACGTCACGCGAACGGGATCGCCCAGGCTGCTCGCCGGAACTTCGATCTCCTGCTTGTGAAAACCTTTCGCTTTCACGATCAGCTTCAGCGTGCCCATGTGAATCGGCGGCAGCACCGTGATCCCGTGCGCATCGGTGTTGTCCCAGCTCTCGCAGAAGAAACCATCACTGCGGTTCGATTCCAATTTCACGAGCGCGTTCGTCACCGGGTTTCCGTGCTCATCAAACACGCGAACGTCGGCGCGGCCAATGCCGTTTTCGCTTTTGGGAGCGACGCCGCGGCTGGGAGGCTCATTGGGATTCTCATTTTGATTCTGCGCCAGTCCGACCGAGAATGTCGCGGCAACGATCACGAGCGAGAGTAAAAACTTCGACATAATATTTTGAAACTCCTTGGGTTTTAATCTATGCGCATCAGCGAATTTCGTGAGGCGCCCTGTCGATGGCCGGGCGACTTTCTTAACGACGGTAAAGCGCTCAGGCTTTAGTGGCCGAGGGGCGTTTGCGGGTTGCCATGACGGCTCCTGCTTTCCGATTATATCGACCGCCGCGCTTGTTTGGGAAGAATTTTTCTCGCTCAAGTAAACCAAAACGTTCACCGGCGGCGATTTGGCGGATTATTCAGCGGAAAATGATCGAGTTGGAGTAGGATGCACGCACTGGAGGAAATCTGATGCT
>JBKPPE010000049.1:0-4230 GCA_046733375.1 Acidobacteriota bacterium
GTGCGGCCCTTGGTCTTCATCGGGCCGGAAGAACGCGCCGGCGCGCCAGAGATGCGCAGGCTATTTCCATCGGCCACTATCGTTCTCGAGAAGCTTTCGATCGGTGAACTGGCTGCGGCACAGGCGCGTCTCGCTGTCTTCGTTTCGAATGACACTGGACCGGTGCACGTCGCTGCCGCGGTCGGCGCGCCGATCGTGGTCTTGATTGGCCGTCTCACGCCGCACGCATACATCCCGCTCGGCAAATCAAAGCGGTTAATTTTCAGTGAGGGCGTTCATACCATTTCCGTTGAAGAGGTGTATGCAGCGACGCGCGAAATGTTGGCGGTCGAGCGCATGACGACACTGTTCGCGAGCTGATGCCACATCTCCTGAAAAGAAAGTTTGTGCTGGCGCTTGCGGTCGTGGCACTGACCTTGTGGATGGTCGCTGAGCGCGTATCGAGCAACCCGCCGTCAACGCCACCAGAAAAAGCCTCACCGACAACGTCGATCGCCAATTCGAACACTGGATTCGATGCGGCGCTCGCGCACGACATCGATCAATTGATTGATAAGAGCGATTCCGGCAAAGCCCGTTGGGGCGTCTTTGTGATGTCTCTGAGAGATGGTCGCGTTTGGTACTCGCGTGATGGCGACAAGCTCTTCACACCCGCATCGAACATGAAAATCTATACTACCGCCGTAGCGCTCGATCTGCTCGGCCCCGATTTTCGATGGCGCACATCAGTGTATGCGTCGACGGAGCCAAGCCCCGACGGGGTGATCGATGGCGATGTAATTCTGTATGGACGCGGCGCTCCGGATCTTGATTCAAAGAACGGTTTGCCGGCTTTAGCTGATCAACTAAAGCAACGTGGCGTGCGCAGGGTGCGCGGCAAGATCATCGGCGACGAGAGTTACTTTCGTGGCGAACAGTACGGAATCGGCTGGCAATGGAACGATTTGCAGTGGTATTACGGTGCGCAACCAAGCGCTTTGTCGGTTGACGAGAACGCGGCTGAAGTCACGCTGGGCCCGGGCAGTAAATCAGCGGGTCCGGCGTCGGTTGTCATTACCCCCAACGACAGCCACTTAGAGCTTACCAATCGGGCCACGACTGGCGAGCGGGACGCGGCGACTACCATTGGCATCAAACGCGGCTTATCGAATAACGAGCTGGTCGTCTGGGGCGAATTCCCGATCGGCGGACACGCATACTCTGCGTTCATGTCTATTCACGATCCGGCGCTGCGTGCGGCAACCGTTTTCAAGCGGTTGATGAACGCGCGGGGCATTCAGGTTGATGGTGATGTAGAGACGCGTGACTTTCGGACGTCTGAATCGACCCGATTTGACCCGCAAAGGGCGATCGAGTTGGCGGACATCGAAAGCGCGCCACTAGCGAATATCGTACGGACGACGAACAAGGAAAGCAACAATCTCTATGCGGAACTGATCCTTCGCACGTTAGGAAAAGAGAAGGGAACGAGTGCTCCCGATCCCGATCTCCGAAAGAATGCGGCGCGTGGCGACGATGAGGCGGGCGTCGCCGTCGTGAAAAAATGGTTAAGCGATCACGGCATCAATGCGATTTCACTTGCATTGCATGATGGCTCAGGGTTGTCCCGCTTGGATTTGATTACTCCCGAGAGCGCGGCGCGGCTGCTCTCGATTGCGGCCCAGGCTTCCTGGCGTCAAAGTTTTTATGACTCGTTACCCGTAGCCGGGCATGACGGAACCTTGCAGGGTCGCCTCATAAACATCACTGGCCGGATCGTCGCAAAAACCGGCTCGCTAACATACGATCATTCCCTCTCAGGCTACGCCACCACGCAATCCGGGAACATCCTCGCCTTTTCAATTATCTGCAATGACGCGACGGGCCAAACTCGCCCCGTGAAGACGATTGATGCCATCGCAAGTCGAATAGCTGACATTCGTTAGTCTCAGAACCCCCAAAATACTGGAATTTTTGCATACTGGACTTAGGCGTGTTAGCTCTAGACAAACGCGGTTCAACACAGTAGTATTGGCTAGGAGCCGGCTCTAGGCCGCCCTTTCCTTGCCCTGTTCGATAAAACCACCACCCCCATTTCTTTCCAGGAGCACAAGTCAATGATCACCCTCGGCAGAATACTCTCTTTAAGTCTGGTCATCGCGTCTCAGACACTCATGGTTGCGGCGCAGCGCACGCAGTCGAAGACCAATCGTTTTCAACCGCAGGCCGCTTCCGCAAATGCTGACGAGAACGACCGCGCGCGGGACGGATTGGTCGGTCCGGTCCGACGCATCCGCTCAGAGGTTGTCAAAGTTGTTACTACCGACGGAAAGATCGTTGAGGCGGGTAAGCGCGTTTTGCTGGAAGCCGCTGAATATGATCTAAAGGGCGCGAAGACCGTAAATCAATATTTTCCGGTCGTGGGATCTACACCCACCGGTCGCGAGGTCTACAAGTACGACGATAAAGGCAACATCAGTGAAATGACTTTGACGGCAGCCGACGGCTCGTTGATCAGCAAAGAGGTTTACAAGTACGAATACGACTCGCTTGGTAACTGGACAAAAATGATGACTTCAGTTGCGGTTGTGGAAAACGGCTCGATTACTTTTGAGCCGACCGAAGTTACGTACCGCATGATCTCGTATTACCTCGACGCGACCATGACCAAGATGCTCCAGCCCGCGAGCACCACCAGCCCGACATCCGCGAAAGGCGCCGACAACAACAACGCAACCAAATCCTCGCAGCAGACGGTCGTTCCGCCGCTACAAGTTACTCATCGACCACCCATCACACTGAGCGGTCAAGCTGTGCAGCCCGTCGCTGAGATGCGCAACGTCTCGTTTGTAAGTAATCCCAAAGTGACTGTCGAAAATGCTCCGTCTCCGCCGGCGCGCCCGGCGCGGCTGATGACCGGTGGTGTCCTCAACGGTAGCGCTTTGAACCTGCCGGCCCCGCTGTATCCCGAAGCAGCGCGACGCATGCATACTTCCGGGATGGTCGAAGTAGAAGTTGTTATCGATGAGAATGGGAAAGTGATATCAGCAAAGGCGGTGTCAGGCCCAGCGGTTTTCCGTGACGATGCTGTGCAGGCAGCAATGCGCGCGAAGTTCACGCCGAGCAAACTGTCTGGCCAGCCCGTCAAAGTCACCGGCAAAATCATTTACAATTTCCGCATGCCCTGAGCCCCGCGTCCTTCGCGGCTCACCCTACGAGAGGAAATGACATGGCACTCACAGGAGAACTTAACGACCTTTCGCTCGCAGAATTAATCGAATTTTTCTGCAACCAGCGTAAAACCGGCCGCTTGAAAGTGACGTACTCGCTTGGCGCCGGCTATTTCTATTTGAAGAACGGTTCGGTCGTACATGCGCGCATCGGTGATCTACAAGGAATTGACGCCGTCTTTTTCGCGCTCACTCAACCAAACGCTTCATTCAAATTCAGCCCCGCGTTCGAAGCGCCAGCACAAACAATCAATCAGCCGTGGACATCGGTCGTATTGGAAGGTTTGCGGCGCATGGATGAAGGGGTTACGCCGCGCACACCTTCAGTTTTGAAGGCCGATGAGGAACCTGAAGCAGAAGGTGAACAAGACGTGACAGCTGGGAGTGTCGAGACGAGCCCGGTTGCCAGGCCTGCCAAGTCGAAGGGGAAGGCAGCCAAACCGACTGAAGACGTGAAAGCTTTTGGAGTGTTACTGTCGGGTTCGGACAGCGAATCATTCGCGCGCCGTCGTTGGCATCCAGCATTAGTCGTGGCCGCAGTGGTGGCCGTCATCGCCGCCATCGGGATTCCGTGGGGCTGGTACAGCCATAAACGCAGTGTGCGCATATCGAGTGAGGTCAACGCCGCGCCGCCGCAAATGCCGACAACGATAGCCACCGCCACCGAGACCCAAACTGAAACGCCCGCCCCCCAGGCTCAGCCTTCCCCAAACGGTGAAACTGAAAGCGAACTCGCGAAGCGTCAACGCGAAGCCAGGGCACGCGAACGCGCGAAGGCTCTGGAACAAGCTGCGGCTAACAATCCCGACTCGTCGAAACCTGCAGCTTCTTCGGCATCTAACAAACGAGCCGTCGTTACGGTGACCTACGATGAGAACGGACGCGTGACAGCGGCCTCAGGCGCAGACGCCACCGCGCTCCGCATCGCGCGACAGAAACGCTTCCCGCCGGGCAAGCCCGGATCAGCAACTGTCACGATTCCGATTAATTGATCGGGGGGAAAAACAGGAGAGTTAAAGCG
>JBKPPE010000050.1:0-7603 GCA_046733375.1 Acidobacteriota bacterium
GCGCACGACCTGTACATTGCCGAGTTCGCCGAAGGTCCAACCCGTGTCGTCATAGACACTCTGTTGCGGATCGCGCGGGCTCCAGTACTGATAATCAAGTAAAGCATCGGCGATGCGGCTGTACGGCTGGTCCATGCGCACGAGATAAGTGCCCGCGGGGAAAGTGCGCGACTCCGTCTCGTCTTTTTTCGCGGGTGATGCCGCAGGACTTGGTGTCGGCGACGCAGCTGCGCGCGCGCGCGGCGTCGGTTTCTTTTTCATCGTCACGGTGAACGGCGCCGTCGCGCGATGGACTTCGCAGCCTTGCGCCTGCATCAGACGCAAAAGCGCCGCTTGATTTCCGGGACGCGGATCGTCGGCCGGAAAAACATATGCCACCGGACCTTCGGTCTTCGGCTTTTCAACCGAACGCTTGGACTTCAAATAGAAATTCTTGAGGAACAGCTTGCTGTTTTTGTTGAAATAATCCAGCGAGATCAGGATCGCCGTCTGCTCGTAGTTATTGTTGTTGCGCTGCGACCACTTCGCGCGCGGTAGCGGCGGATTCTGTTTGTACCAGGTGCGCTGATACTCGTCCGGCGAGAGCGTGCGCACTAGGGTGTCCGCGCCGCCGTTGCCAAACGTCTCGTAAAGCCGGCTGATGCCATTGTGAGTCGCGGCAATGAACATTAGATAACCGGGTGACCACGTATCGAACGTGCCGTGCGCAAACACTCCGGGCATCCCAAACTTGGTCATCTCCGAGACGTTTTTCCAGCCGATCAACTGCCATTCGTCAGTCAGAATCGGATCGACCCACGCGTTATACGGGCCATCACCGATCGTGTTGTCGTAAAGATAAGCAACAGACTCGTGCAGATCGTGCAGCACCTGCGGCTTCCAACTGATGTAAGTATTCAAGATGTTCCGCGTGAGTTTCAGCGAAAGCCCCATCGCGTCGCGATTGTTGTCGTGCGCCACGTAATGACCCCAGTAAAGCAGCGGCGGCCAGTTTTCGCCGGGATGCGCGAGGTGCCAGTTGTAGACATCGACCATGCGGTCGCGGCCGTCGACTTCAACAATTGGCGTAATTAACGTAACCATGCCATCGCGAATCGATCTGATGTACGGGCTGTCATCAACTGCGAGACGATACGCGAGCTCCATCAATGCCGTCGGCGCGCCGGTCTCGGGCGAGTGAATCGTGCCGGTGATGTAGTAAATGGGGAATGATTCGTCGACGAGTTTGTCGGCTTCCGCATCGTTCAGGTTGATTAGACGCGGGTCGGCGAGTTTGGTCAGTCGCGCACGGTTCTCGTCGAGTTTCGCCAGTAAGCCCTCTGAAGCAATCGCCACGGCGATCATTTCGCGGCCTTCTTCGGTGGTGCCGATCGAAAACACTTTCACGCGCGGCGAAGCCTTCTCGAGCATGCGCATGTATTTGTAGACGTCGGCGGAATACGGCAGCTTGCCCGGCGCACCCGCGACGTCACCGAGCACCGACTTTGGCGTCGGCACGTTCGGCGACGCTGGCAGATAATCGGTCAGCGGCGAGTTGAAGAATTTTTCCGTCGTATACTCGGCAATCTTCTTCGTATATTCCGCGTCAACGGACTGATTTGGATCGCGCGCGTAACCGTTCTGCGCGCGCACGCTGAATGCGGAGGCGACGATCAAAAGAAACGTGGCACACAGCAGGCTGCTGATCTTTTTCAGATGCATTTGGGGCTCCTTAGAGAATGGCGACATGAAGCGTTTGAAGAACCGACGAGAGAAGATGCTTTTAAGCGAAATAAGCAACCAAGTCAAACCGTGGTAGTGGTTCAGTTTGAAGCGTGGCACGGGCGTCTCGCCCGTGAAATCACGCGCCGGATGCGCGTGCCACCTTAAACTCAACTAGTGCTCAATCCGTTAGTTCAAGCCAACGTGATGGAGCAGATCGATATACCGGGGGTCCGATCTAAGATCATCAAACTTGGGCTCAAACTTTAGCCAGATAACCAAGCTCGAGTGTTCGCGGTAAGCCGCTTCGAGCGACCGCAGGGCCTGCTCCTTTTCGCCTAGTGCCGTATACACTTCAGCAACATAGTAGGCGTCGACGTACCTCAGTTTCATTTGTTGGTTCAGCTCGTTGAGGATCGTTTGCGCCTCGGCTTTCCGATTTGCTCGCGCGTAACTGGCAGCGAGGAGCGCGAACACCGACGGACTGTTATCCAATTGATGCGCTTTTTCCAACGAAGCAATCGATTTCTGGAAGTCCTGCTTTAGCTCGTAGGGCTCCGCGATGCCCCAAAGGGCGCGCACAAAGTTCTCATCCATGTCCAGAGCTTTTTGAAATTCTGCGATTGCTTCGTCATATCGCTTGACGTGGTAGAGCGCCCATCCGGTGGACGCCATAATCACCACTGAAAGCGGATCGAGTTCCTGTGCGCGTTTCAATTCGGCGAACGCTTCATCCAATCGGCCCATATTCGTCAAAGCCAATCCATACCAGTGATGAGCTGTCGGATAGTTCGGGTTCAATTCAATGGCACGCTTGAACTCTCGCTCGGCTCCGGCCCAGTCCCATTCGTACTGATACTTAATGTAAGCCATTGAGGTATGGGCCTCGGCCAGGTTCGGATCCAGCTCCAGAGCTTTCGTTGCCGCTGCCTTGCCAAGCGGAAACGATTCGTTCGGACTGGATAGCCCGTAGGAACTCAAAATGTTATAGCAGTCAGCCAGGCCGGCATAAGCAAGAGCAAACGACGGATCTTTGTCGATCGCTTCTTTGAATTGTTCAATCGCTTTGCTGTAGCCGTCGCGCGTGCGCTTGTTCCAATAGAACCGGCCTTTCAAATAACTCTGATAAGCGTCGTTGTTTTCTGTGTAGTGCTTATTGGCGAGGCCCTGCTCCTCGCCTGAAATTTTGACTTTAAGTTTCTCCGTAATTTCGCGCGCGATTTCGCGCTGTGTCGCCAGCAGCTCGGAAAGCTTTCGATCGTACTGTTCACCCCAGAGCTGTTTGTTGTATCGGACGTCGGTTAATTCGGTGCTGATAGTAATTTGATCACCGTGCCTGGTAATCCTACCTGACAGCACGGCGTTTACCCGCAATTCATTTCCAATGGTGATCGGGTCCTCACCTTTGCCTTTGTGATGAAAGACTGAGCTGCGCGGGCTGACCTTTAGATGAGGAAGCTGAGACAGTCGATAGATGATGCTGTCAGTAAGACCATCCGCCAAGTAATCCGAATCGGGATCGCCGCTTTGATTCTCAAACGGCAGCACTGCGATCGAATCGATGGCGACTTCGGTGTCGCGAGCGTGCCGATAAGCAAACAGACCAGCGATCGCCGAAGCTATGACCACGACGGCGAGAATTACTAAGAATGCGATTCTGCGGCGACCGGAATTCGTCGTTGGTGTCGGCGTCGTCCGAGAGCGCACTTTGGACGCTGTTCCTGCGTCATCGGGTGTGCCGGTGTTGAGTAATTGGGTTGTCGTCGGATGGCTCGTACCGGTAAGTACATCAGTGGGAGCTTCTTCGTCCACGAGCACCGCGCCGTCCGTCCGACAGAACTTGAGAGTCTCATCCGTCTCTAAGCGATTGCATCGTGGACAGCGTTTCATGACAGTAAGGTGACCGCGATAGTTTTGTCACTCCTACACGCGGGATAACTTGCGGATTCTAACCGAGGTTCCCGACCTCCGCCACAGCTTGCGCGAGCGGCTGAATAACGTGGCGCTTTTGAAAAACGAAGGTTGACTTCATAGAATCACATCTCAAGGGAAAGCCGTGGCCTCTAAAAAGCAAACAGACGGGTCCTCTCAATGCGAAGCGTCCAAGACGAGTGGTGCGCGAGCACAACCACCGGTCGAACTCGGGTCGCCAGATGTCAAACCAATGCCCCCGGCCGCCGGCGGCATGGCTTCAGCTCTGACGGCTGCGCGATTTGCCTGGAGCGAAATGGGGATCGTGCGCGGAACGCGGACGCTACTACAATTGAATCAGAAGGGAGGAATTGATTGTCCCGGCTGCGCCTGGCCTGAGCCCGACGGCGAGCGTTCGCACTTCGAATTTTGCGAAGAAGGCGCGAAGCATGTCGCCGATGAAGCCACGACAAAACGCATTACGCCGGATTTCTTTGCGAAGTGGAGCGTGCGCGAATTGGCCGAGCAATCCGATCTCTGGCTGAATCAACAAGGCCGGCTTACACATCCGATGGTCTTGCGCGAAGGCGCACAGCACTACGAGACGATTCAATGGCCGGACGCGTTTGCACTGATCGCACAGACCCTCAACGCGCTCGCTTCGCCTGACGAAGCAATCTTCTACACGTCTGGACGCACCAGCAACGAAGCCGCGTTTCTTTACCAACTCTTCGTCCGACAGTTCGGGACGAACAATCTGCCGGATTGCTCAAATATGTGTCACGAGTCAAGCGGCACCGCGATGAAAGAGGCCCTTGGCTTTGGTAAGGGCACGGTGACGCTCGAAGACTTCGATTTGTGTGACGCGATTTTTGTGATTGGACAGAATCCCGGGACGAATCATCCGCGGATGCTCTCAACGCTGCTGAACGCGAAACGCCGCGGATGCAAGATCGTCCACATCAATCCTCTGCCGGAGGTCGGCACGACGCGGTTCAAACATCCGCAGGAATTCTGGACGTGGCCCGGCGGCGGTACTCAGCTCGCTGATCTGTTTTTGCAGGTGCGCATCAACGGCGACGTCGCCTTGCTCAAGGGACTGATGAAAGAAGTTCTCGACGCAGAAGCACGGCAGCCCGGGAACGTGCTGGATCATCACTTCATCGATGACTACACGACCGGATTTGCAGAGCTCAATGAAAATCTCAGCAGTGTTTCCCTCGATGACGTCGTCGACCAATCGGGCCTCACGAAAAACGAGATCGAAGAAGCCGCACGCATCTTCATCGAATCCGAACGCGTGATCTTTTGTTGGGCGATGGGGCTGACGCAGCACAAAAACGCGGTTGGCAATATTCAGGAGATCGTCAACCTGATGATGCTGCGCGGACAGCTGGGTAAACCGGGGGCAGGTTTTTGTCCCGTGCGTGGTCACAGCAACGTGCAGGGCGACCGCACGATGGGAATTTGGGAGCAGCCGACCGATCAGTTCCTAAACGCGCTTGGTGAAGAATTCGATTTTGAACCACCGCGAAAACACGGACTTGATACAGTGCACGCGATTCAGGCCATGCACGGCGGGTCGGCGAAAGTGTTCTTCGGGCTCGGCGGTAATTTTCTTTCCGCGACGCCGGACACTGAGTACACCGCCGAAGCGTTGCGACGATGCCGGCTGACCGTCCACGTTTCGACGAAATTGAATCGAGCGCACTTGATAACAGGAAATCTAGCACTGATCCTTCCGTGCCTCGGTCGCACTGAGATCGACAAACAAACTAAAGGCATGCAATTCGTTACGACGGAAAACTCGATGGCGGTCGTCGAACAGTGGAGCGGAACGTTGCCACCGGCTTCAGACCACTTGTTGAGCGAGCCGGCCATCGTTGCCGGAGTGGCAAAAGCGACGCTCGGCCTTCGCAGTACGGTAAATTGGGATGAACTGACTGCCGACTATGATCGGATTCGGGAATGCATCCAGCGCGTGGTGCCAAACTTCGAGAACTACAACGAACGCGTGCGACAACCGGGCGGGTTCTATCTGCCTAATCCGATTCGGAAACGCGAATTCAAAACGAGCGATGGCAGAGCACACTTCACGATTCATCCGCTGCCCCAAATCAAATTGGAGCCGGCCGAATTTCTGATGATGACGATGCGGAGTCACGACCAGTTCAACACGACAATCTATGGCCTTGACGATCGCTATCGCGGAATTCGTAACGGACGACGAGTTGTGTTTCTGAATGCAGAAGACATGCAGTCAGCTTCGCTTAGTGAAGGACAATTGGTGGAATTGATTAGTCGTTATGACGGAATTGAGCGCGTCGCGAGCGGTTTCCGTGTTGTGCCTTACAGCATTCCCCGGCGGTGCGCGGCGACCTACTTTCCGGAAGCGAACGTGCTGGTGCCCGTTAATTATTTTGCCGACAAGAGCCACACCCCGGCATCAAAGTCGGTCGTGATCACGATTCGTCCAGCGAATTTAACCACTAAGGCACAAAGCCACAAAGATATTTAGAGCGCTTTGTGTCTTTGGGTCTTTGTGGTTAATTGAATTAGATGAAATCGAAACAAGAGCATTACCAACAACTAGCCGCTCCGCTTTCGAGTTTGCTCGCCGGCGAACGTGATTTGGTCGCGAACTCCGCGAACTTCACTTCTTTCATCTTTCGCTCAGTGCCAGACTTGAATTGGGCCGGCGTTTATCTGGTCAAAGACGGCGAACTGGTGCTCGGACCGTTTCAAGGAAAGCCGGCGCGGGTACGCATTCCGTTTGGCCAGGGCGTGTGCGGCACAAGCGCCACCAAA
The DNA here is from genome assembly GCA_046733375.1 of Acidobacteriota bacterium. Taxonomy (GTDB): domain Bacteria; phylum Acidobacteriota; class Blastocatellia; order Pyrinomonadales; family Pyrinomonadaceae; genus UBA11740. The sequence continues at coordinate 6,421 of JBKPPE010000050.1, forward strand.
TGCGAAACTGTAATCGTCCCCAACGTGCATGAGTTTGCCGGACACATTACTTGCGACCTCGCCTCGAAGTCCGAAATTGTGGTGCCGTTGATGAAGAATTCAACATTGATCGGCGTGCTCGATCTCGACAGCCCTTCGGCGTCACGCTTTGATCAGGAAGACGCGGAAGGTTTGCAGATGCTCGCGCGCATTTTGCTTTCGTCTGTGCACGTATGAACAATCAGCGACCAATCATCGTTGCCGTCAGCGGCTTGTCGTCGAACACAGGCAAGACGACACTCGCGTGCGAATTGATTAAGCGCCTTCCTGGATGGGAAGCGATCAAGATTACGCGCGGTCACTATCGTTCGTGCGGAAAGGATCCAAGCGGCTGCTGCGTCAGCGATCTGCTGCGCGATGAACCGCTGATTCGTTCTGGCCGCGAAGCAAATTACCAGTTTGGAAAAGATACAGGACGCTTTTGGGATGCCGGGGCGGTAGACGTTCACTGGGTGATCGTCGACGAAAACCAGGTCGAAGCCGGTATCAACGAAGCGCTGTCGCGCGTCAAGAGTGCGGGCGTGATTGTTGAAGGGAACAGCTTTCTCGAGTACGTCGAACCTGACTTCGCCCTCATGTGCGCGCGTGCCGGTGAGAACAAAGTCAAAAGTTCGGCAAGACGAAATTTGCAGAAAGCGGATGCAATCTATGTTTCGACAATAGATGATTCAGATCGCGAGACCGCGATCGAACGATTTGAGACATGGAGAAAGGGTCTCTCGATTGAGCTGAACACTGACGGCATTCAGGTCTACACGCGGGACCTTATTCCGAAATTGGTCGAGCTAATTTGTAAGAAAGTCGCGGTTGGCTCATCTTCAGGGAAACATCTCGATGAGCCATCGAAGATGGCGGCAGGGAGTAGCCCCGGGCGTAAGCCCGGGGATCAGCAGCCCATTCTTTCCTAGCCCGCGAAGCGGGCGACAGAAAGTCTTTGCCCGAGTTCATTCTGTCGCCCGCTCCGCGGGCTGATTGTGACTCAAATTCCTACCCCAGCGCTGAAGCGCTGGGCTACTGTCAAGTGTCCGCTTACGCGGACAAGAAAGCCAACATGATCACAATCCGCAAATCTGCAGAACGCGGCCATCTCAACCATGGCTGGCTCGACACGTATCACACATTTTCCTTCGACCAGTATTACGAC